>CAYNOM010000151.1:0-11472 GCA_964398415.1 uncultured Polyangiales bacterium
GCCGACGGCGGCTCCTCGTGTCCGGGGTGCGGCGGCATGGCGTCAAAAGCTGGGCGCATCAAAGAGTACTTCGACCAATTCAGAATGCCCATCGAGCGTCAGGATTGCACCACCCTCCACCGCCCCCACAGCCAGCGACGTTGGACCAATTTCTACACCGGACGCTGCGCAGGATGCGGAATTCCTGCGCGAATCAACTCCGCGGCCTTCGGGAACACGTTGCTCGTGAGCTGGGTTGCCTCGGCTGCCTACGCTGACTCCGAAGACCCGGGCGCCCGCCGATTCGGGCACCTTTCTACATTTACGTTTACGGAAGAGGAAGGGTTTAAGAAAGTAAACGACTTTGTGTTTGATGAGTGTGATTACGAAATGGGGTCTGTGACTGTCTCGCCAGACGGCTCTGTCATCGGAGCCCTGTGTTTGTCCAGCAAGCCCGAGGGACGAAACGACGTCATCATCTATGAGTGGACAGGCGGACAGATTACGCAGACTCCGGAGGCGAGGCACGTCGTCGTAGGCTCGGCCGGGGGTTCGAGTGGGCACTGGGACCTCTCCCTGAATAGCGATGCCAGCCACTACTACGTCACCGCCATTACCGTCAGCGTCGACTACAAGCACCGGGGAATGACCAGGTTTGCCTTTGATCGAAAGACTCACGAAAAATTAGCCGCAGACAGCTGCGGAGCAGGCCACCCCACATCGAACCGAATTGTCTACAACAAGCATGACGACACATGGTCTGTCTTCTGCCGCATGGACAACTGGGGAATCAACTGGGCCTTCGTGGATAGCCCGAGCAAAAAGGGCTCGTTGACAACCCTTGGAGTATATGATCCCACCAGCCACACTGACGCACCCGGCGGTCTCCAGAACGGCCTCAGCCTGGGACGCGACGGCTGGCTAGTGGCCGCCGCCGGCCCCTTCGATCTCTATCAGGGCGTGGACAGTAGCGACAGGGAGACCAAGTTGGCGGACCAGCAAATTGGACTTCTTAGGCTGCCCAGCACCATGCAAGAGTTCAATGAGAATACGGAAACGTACCCCTGGAAATGGATTCCCGTGGAAGACGTTTGTCCAGCCTCAGAGGGCCAGCGCTTGGTCGGCATGGTTCAGCTCCACCACTGGGGGCTGGGAGGCGAAGAAAGCGGTCGCTTCCTCATGGGCTACGCGCCAAAACGACTACACACGCGAGCCTACGGGTTCCATGCTGTAGAGATCGACAAGAACGGAAAGGTGCTCCACGACCCGGTGTCCTTGCAGAAGGGCGGATGGGGCATCGACACCCTCGGCACCTATATGCCCGGATCTGGCTGCGTGGTCTTCCCCTACACCTGGGTTGATTCGAGCGCGAGGCCTGGGCCGGTCTATACGGGCTCGGATTTTCTGAAGTTTACGGCCCTATGTCCCAGCGGCGACGGGCTGAAAAAGAGCCCGGGGGCATGCACCACGCAAGCTTCAGAGCTTTCCATGGCAGCGGAGCGGCCGGCGGAGTCGTACGAAGCGCAATGTCCCACGTTCTGATCACCAGTGAAGGTGCCACCAAGACTCACCTGGCCCGTGGCCAATCACCTTCGTCTCGGAGCGAACACCACGGGGAGCCGTCAACCCGGCACGTGCAGCGTGGCCCCCGCGGCGGGGTCCGTGTCGTATGCGGTGGCCTCCGCGCACCCCGCGCGCACTTTCGTGTAAGGCAGGTGCCCCATGAAGCTCTCAGACGCCAACTACGACAACCACGAAACCGGCTGCTGCGCGCGACTCGATCGTCAGCTGTGGGATGAGCGCGAGCTGTCCTTCACGAACCAGCACTTCGTCAAAGACCACATCCATGCGTTTCTGCATGTGCCGCTCAACTTCGGCAGCGTGATGGGTCGCGAGCATGCGGCCGTGGCGAAGGCCGAGGCCTACCCCGAGCACCCCTTCTGGCTCGTCGATGAAGTGTCGCCCTGGGGCTCCGACGTGTACTTCGCAGTCGATCGCGATGTGCCTGGCGCGGACGTCGTGTCCATGACGGGGACGTTTCTGACCAAGGTGTTCGAGGGCCCCTATGGCGACATGGGCAGGTGGATCTCGACGATGCACGAGCACGTGACGAGCCGGGGCAAGGCTCTCGACAAGCTCTATTTCTTCTACGCCACGTGCCCGAAGTGCGCGAAGCACTTCGGCAAGAACGAGGTCGTGGTCTTCGCGAAGGTGCATTGATCGCGCGCGGCGGTCTGCGTGCGTGAAGCACAAACGAGCGGTAGAGCTTCTGCATGAAAGGTCCCCTCAAGAAGCTCGGGCTCGGCGCGCTTGCAGTGTTCGTGCTGATCCAGCTCGTCCCCTTCGGCCGCGATCACGAAAACCCGCCCGTGAGGCAAGAGCCGGCCTGGGCCAGTCCAGAGACGCGCGCGCTCGCGAAGCGCGCCTGCTTCGATTGTCACAGCAACGAGACCGTGTGGCCCTGGTACACGTGGGTCGCGCCGGCTTCTTGGCTCGCCACGAATGACGTGATGGGGGGACGCCACCATCTCAACTTCTCCGAGTGGGACCGTCCCCAAAAGGACGCCGACGAAGCCGTGGAGGCGGTGCGCGAGGGCTTCATGCCCCTCGCCATCTACCTCCCGCTGCACCCGGAAGCCGATCTCACAGACGCAGAGAAGAAGCAGCTCGCAGACGGCCTGGCGCGCACGCCTGGGCTCGAGCCGAAGGCCGACGACAACGATTGAAGCGCGGGCTGTGAGCACCCCGAAGTGGCGCGCTGTCCCAAGCTGCTACCTTGCCTGCGACTAGGCAGCTCGGGGGGTCTCGTGACGCGATCGATCAAGGTTTCGTGGTGTGCGCTGGCAGGGCTCTCGTTGAGCTTGGCACTCGCGGCCTGCGCGAAGCAGGCGAAGGAGCCTGCCGCTGCCACACCGACTCAAGGTGCCGAAGCACCGCAAGGTCACGTCGAGACGCTCGACCTGCCGGCGATTTGGACGAGCGCGGCGACGCTGAGCGACGCCTGCGAGCGGGCGCTCCGAGAAGCGACGCGCGAGCGCGATGTGCTGCGCGCGTCGGCCACGGCACCCCGCAGCGTGGACAACACCCTCGGCGCGTTCGACGCCATGACGCGGCAGCTCGACGAGGTCGTGGGCATCGCCAGCAGCATGGCGAGCCTGCACCCCGACGAAGCGGTACGAAACGCGGGCGACGACTGTGTGCAGAAGGTGTCCAAATGGAGCACCGAGACCCAGCTCGATCCCCTGCTGTTCGCAGCAGCCCATGGCCTCGCCGCCCAGGCGCTCAGCGGCTTCGATGCGCGTTACCTCGAGCGGCTGCTGCGCGACTTTCGGCGCGCGGGGGTCGACAAGGATGAGGCCACGCGGAGGCGCCTCGCCGAGCTCGACGAAAAGATGGTGAAGATCGACCAGGACTTCGAGCGCAACATCCGCGAGGACGTGCGCACGCTCGAGCTCGACAGCGTCGAGCAGCTTCGAGGCCTGCCCGCAGATTACGTCACGGCGCACGCGCCGAACGCGGCGGGCAAGATCGTGATCACCACCGACTATCCCGACTTCTTCGCCTTTCAGACCTACGCCGAGAACGAGGCTCTGCGAAAGCAGCTCTTCATCGCGTTTCTGAACCGTGGCTACCCTGCAAACGAAAAGCTGTTGCTCGAACAGCTCGCGGTACGCCGCGAGTACGCGCGCTTGCTCGGCTTCGAGAGCTGGGCCGACTACGCCACCGAAGACAAGATGGTGGGCAGCGCGAAGGCGGTCTCGGAGTTCATCGAGAAGCTGCGTGCGCTCGTGAAGGAGCCCATGCAGCGCGACGTGAACGAGCTCTTCGCGCGCAAGAAGCAGGACGACCCCAAGGCCCAGGCCCTCGAAGACTGGGATAGGTTCTACTATCGGACGAAGCTGCAGAACGAGAAGTACCAGGTCGATGCGCAACAGGTGCGCGCTTACTTCTCTTACCCCAAGGTGCGCGACGGCATCCTCGCCCTCTACGGCGAGCTGTTCGGCGTGACCTTCGAGGCGCTGCCGGACGCACCGACCTGGCACCCGTCGGTGACGGCCTACCGCATGCTCCAAGAGGGGCGTGAGCTTGGGCGCTTCTACTTCGACATGCACCCGCGCGAAGGCAAGTTCAAGCACGCCGCCATGAGCACGCTGCGCACGGGCGATGCCCGCGGACGCACTCCCGTGGGGGTGCTCATGTGCAACTTCCCCGATCCCAGCGTGGGCGACGGTAAGGCCCTGATGGAGCACGGCGACGTCGTCACCTTCTTCCATGAGTTTGGCCATCTGATTCATCACCAGCTCGCCGCCGAGAGCCCTTGGCTCTCCGACAATGGCATCGCCACCGAGTGGGACTTCGTCGAAGCGCCGTCGCAGCTGCTCGAAGAGTGGGCCTGGGATCCAAAGGTGCTCGCGCGCTTTGCCGCGCACCACGAGACGAACGAGCCCATCCCTGCGGCGCTCGTGGCCAAGATGCGCACCGCCGACGAGCTCGGAAAGGCGGCAGGCGTGGGCCGACAGCTCTTCTACACCGCGCTCAGCTACGCGCTTCACGCGCGGGCTCCCGAAGAGATCGTGCTACCCGAGCTGATGAGCGAGATCTATCGCAACTACAGCCCCTTCAGGCAGCCCGAGGGCGGGCACGTCTACGCCAACTTCGGGCACCTGATGGGCTACAGCTCGAACTACTACACGTATCAGTGGTCGCTCGTGATCGCGAAGGATCTCTTCACGCGCTTCGCGGCCGAGGGCCTGCTCAATCCCGCGCTGGCTGGCGAGTACCGCGACAAGGTGCTCTCGCCCGGTGGTACGAAAGACGCGCGCGAGCTGGTGCGCGACTTTCTCGGACGCGACTACGCGCTCGATGCCTATCGGGCCTGGCTCGCGGGCAAGCCCGCTCCCTGACCTCGTACGCCGCTCAGCGGGCGGAGGGGTCCTGCTGCTTGAGCTGTTCGCGCAGCTCCGCGCCCACGTCGGCGCCGATCATCGCTTCGATCTGGATCCACACCGGATCGACATCGCGATTGAAGAGCGCTTCGCGGTTGAGCTTGTCACGCGTGGCGAAGTCTTCGCCCGTGAGCCCAGACAGCGCCGCTTCGGGTAAGCCGCGATCGATGAGGTTGAACCAGCGGTCGAGGTAGGCGTCGACGGGCAGCTTCTTGAACGCCTCGGGCGTGGCGCGCTTCGCCATCATCCAGGGGGACATCAGCGCCAGCTGACGCGGCCCGAGCGGGGCCTCGCTGAAGCCCGGATCGGCGAGGGCTTGGCTACGCGCTGCGTCGAGGGCTCCGCCGTACACCGCATCCATGTAGGCAAGGCGTGCGCCGAGGTCGACGCGCGGCAACAAATCGAGGTGGAACGCCAGGACGGGGCCCGCCGCGATCGCGTCGATCGTGAAGTGCGGCACCGGGCTGTACTTGTGCGTGAACGCGAAGATCATGTGCGAGTCGAGCACCATCGAACGGCCAGAGCCATCGCGCATCGGCAGCTCGGAATTCAGCCCGATGTACACGAGGCGGCTGACGCGCTCGCCTTCGAACACGCGCAGCACGCCTGCTTCGGGATTGCTTGCAGTCGCAATCGGGCGAAGCGCGCCTCCACCTGGGCCCGTGAGCTCGCGAAGCTCGGGCAGCGCCTTGGTGATCGACTCGAGGGTTTTGAAAGAAAGCTCACGCGCGAGGGTCATGGCATCTCCTTATGGTCGTCTCGGTATCCCCCAGCGCGGGGCCGCGCGGAACTGCAACCTTGCGCCGCCTACCCTGCACGCGCTGCAGCGTGGCGCGCCCGGCCTCGATGACCTGCATGCGGTGCAGGACTCGCCTGCCGACTCTGCACTTCCGACACGACTCGGCCCGCGCGAAGAACCTGGTCACCCACCCACGTTCAGCAGACGGAGATTCTCGATGCGCCTTTCGCCTCGCCTTGCCTCGTTGTCGCTTCTGGTGTCGATCGCCTGCGGCGACTCGGCCGAGCCGGCCAACCCGACCGACCAAGTCGGGTCACCGAGCAGCTCCGACGATCCGATGGGTAGCGGTGCCGGCCTGGGCGGCGCAGGCGCGAGCAAGGACAATGCGGACGGCCCTGGGCCGGGCGAGCGAGACGCGGCAGCGCCCGCGGGAAACCTTCTCGATGATGAGAGCACCCCCGGTCACGACGTGAACGGCATCGTGAGCTGCGGACCCAAGTCACCCGCTTGCGACCTTTCGAGCCAGGCCTGCTGCGTCACCGGTTTTGGCGCGGACGCGACGAACTGCGAAGAAGGCACCGTGTGTGCCGAAGGCAATCCAACGCCATGTGATGGGCCCGAGGAATGCGGCGAGGGCGAAGCCTGCTGCGTGCTACCGGCAGAGGGCACGACCGTGTGCAAGGTGGGCTGTCGCGAGACACCCGGCGCGTTCGAGGTCACGCTGTGCCACGTCGATGCGGATTGCCCGGCTGGCGAGGCGTGCACGCAAAGCCGCGTGCTGCCATGGTGGGGCACCTGCAACTGAGCGAGCGCCATCGCCCCCTGGAGCCCATCGACATGTCGTTTTTCTCGCGCTTGTTCCCCCGCAAGACCCGCAACGAGCCGTTTGTCGAGAGCCCGCTCCGAGACAACTGGTACCAGGCGCGGTCGTATTACCCTCTGCCCTTCGGCCTCGTCACCACGGTCAGCGAAGATGGCCTCACCAACATCGGGCCCCACTCGTTCACGATGCCGTTTGGCGTGATCGACGACTACTCACTCCTGTTCATCACCCGCTACAACTCGAACTCGGCCATCAACCTGCAGCGCACCAAGAAGTGCGCGGTCAGCTTCATCGAGTACGACCGGCGGCTGCTCGATCACGTGGTGGCGCTTGGCTACCCCGGGCAAGAGCCGGCCGAGAAGATGAAAGACTCGCCCTTCACGCTGATCGAGAGCCCCTCGCAGGAGCGCAAGAGCGGCGATGGCATTCACCCGCTGATCATCCAGGAAGCGTTTCAGGTCTACGAGTGCACGCTGGATGGCTCCATCGAGTTCTACGAGCACAAGCGCGACGCCTCGCGCCACTTCGTGCTGCGCATCGATCGCATCCTGCTCAAGGAATCGTGGAAGAAGAACCTCGACGACGGTAACCCGCGCATGCCGAACATGCCCATCTCCTACGGCTTTCGCGACGGGAAAGACTTCTGGTTCACGAAGCACCGACGTCCTTTTGCCGTCCCCGTGCCCAACAAGGGGCCGAAGGTCGAGGTGGTGCTCTACGAGGCCAATCGCATCGACGACGAAGTGCGCTTCACGCGCGAGGCCTGCGAGAAGCTCACCGGCATCCCCAAGGCGTTTCTCAAGCTCGCACTCAAGGGCATCGTGAAGCAGGCCAAGGCTGAGGGCGTCACGTTGATCGACGTGGCGTTCGTGCAGAAGATCGACGAGCAGCGGCGGCGCGGCTGAGGGGCCTGTCGCGGAGTGGATGCGCCCCGCGGCATTTTCAGGCACACCTCACGTCATGTACCCGATCGATCTCGAAGTGCTCGATTCCGTAGACACCCCCATCGGCAACACCTACCTCTCGCGCCGTCGCCTCGAGCGCGATCCGTCGACCATCGTCTACGACGTCCACATCGAAGGCGATCTGTTGATGAGCAGTATCAGCCCCGTGTCCGAACAGAAGCTCGCCACGAGCGCCCTGTCGCTGCACCGGGGCGAAGGCGAGCTTTGCGTGCTCGTCGGAGGACTGGGTCTCGGCTACACGGCGCAGGCTGCCCTTTCGAGCCCCCGCGTGAGAAGCTTGCAAGTCGTGGACAAGATGGACTTCGTCATCAACTGGATGCGAAAGGGCCTTTTGCCGCTTTCCGGAGAGCTCACGCGCGACCCGCGCCTCGCGTTCGTGCTCGGCGACGTCTACGCAGATCTCCTCGGTCCGCCCTCGACCACGTTCGACATCATCTTGGTCGACGTCGACCACGAGCCGGAGCGGCCGCTCGATCCTGCGAGTCTGCCCTTCTACACGCGCGAAGGGCAACGCGCGGTGGCTCAGCATCTCTCGCCCGGCGGCATCCTCGGGGTGTGGTCCTGCTGCGACAACGAGCCCTTTTTCGAGGTGATGCGCGAGGTCTATGCAGAGGCCACGAGAGAGCACGTGCGTTGGGACAGCGTCGAAACGGAACGCGACGCCGAGCCGTTTCACAACGTGCTGTTCTTCGGTCGTCGGCCCTGATGGGAGGCTGCGCTCAGGCCACTTGGGTTGACGCGCGCTTCTCCGGCATGCGCTGAGCGCCTCGCGGCAGGATGTCGATGCGGGTGCCTTCGTCGGCTCGGCTCGTCACCTCGATCTCGTAGCCCGCGTCGCGCAGCTCTTTGCGCACGGCGGCCATGCCCACGCCGCGCCCTGCGATGTCTCCCACGTCGTTCGCGGTCGACACGAAGGGCGTGAACAAGAGGTCGGTGAGCGTGAGCTGCTCGGAGAGCCCAGCCCTCTCGGCCGCAAGCCTGAGCTTCTCTTCGTCGACCCCAGCCCCGTCGTCTTCGATCTGGATGTGCACCCCTCCGGACGGATGCGCCTCGCAGCTCAAGCGTAGGCGTCCCCGCTCCGGCTTGTGCTTCTTGGCCCGCTCGTTGGGCAGCTCGATGCCATGAGCCACGGCGTTGCGCGCCAGGTGTCCGAGCACGCCGGGAAGCACCTCTCCGAGCTGCGACGGCACCGGCTCTTCGCGACCCTCCACGACGAACTCGATCATTCTCGAGCGTGCCGCAGCCCACTCGGCGACCGCGCGCGACAGCTGCTGGGTGCTCTCCCCAAACGGGCGCGATGCCAAAGACCGCGCGGCCTTCTGCAGCTCATCGGTGGTCCCGGGCGCGTGGTCCAAGAGCTCGATCAGCCTGCGCACCTGCGACTTGCGAACGGTCACCTGATCGAGCACGGCCTCGCCTACCGGCGACAGCTCGACGAGTCGCGCGCGGGCCTGCCCCAAGAGCTCCTTCGCCTTCTGTAGCCCTCGCTCCAGCGCCGCCGCGACGTCCGGGCTCAGCGACGCGTCGAAACCGCTCGCGCGCAAGGGCGACAGCAGCTCTTCGATCTCAGCGCACACGGTCGATAGCTCCATCAACTGAAAGGTGCGCGCTTCGCCTCGCACGGTGTGCATGTGCTGAAAGGCCAGGGCCACTTGGCTCGGGTCGAGCTTGTTGCTGTGCAGAAGAGAGTCGGAGGCCTCGCGCAACCGACGCTCGGATACGTCGAGAAACTGCAAGACGAGGTGCGCACCGCCCGCCACCAGCCGTCGCAGCGCGTCGACTTCGCGCCGATGTGCCGCATCCTGCGCTCGCGCAGCCAGCTCCATCCGCACGCGCTCGCTGTCGTCAGTCACGAGGAGCATGATGCGCTCGAGCCTGTCGTCTGCACCGAGCACGGGCCGGAACTCGAGCAGCAAGTGCTGGGTTTGACCGTCAGGGCCACGTCGCTTCACGCGATCGGGCGCACATTGCGCAAGCTCGTTCCAGTCTTTGGCGCCCGACTCGAAGGCGAGCTCGACGAAAGACTCGAGCAGCTCGCGCTGGCCCGTCGTGTCTTCATCACCCTCGAACAGGAGCTCGGCGACGTCGACGTCTTCGAGATGCTCTCGACCGAACACGGCGTGGGCGCGCGACGAGACCGAGGCGTCGATGCGACGTGCGGCATCGAAGGTAAGCACCCCCTGAGTCATGCTCTCGAATAGGTTCTCGAGTCGGCCATGCATCTGCTTCAGCTCGAAGCTTCGACGCTGGAGCATGCTCACCGCGTAGTCCTTGATGTCCGTCGAGATGCGCGAGGCCAGGTAGCCAAAGCCGAGCGTGAAGAGGGCCTCGGCGAAACGCTTGGCTTGAATCTTCTCGGGCGTGCCCGCAGGCGGTGGAATGAGGTTCTTGCGCTCCGCCACGTACAGCACCACGACGACCAACGCCGACAGCCACGTCCAGGTCACGGCCGTGGCTTTGCCGTATCCCAAGTAGCCCCACGCGGGCACGATCATCAGGATCAACAGCGGCGGTGCCTCGAGGCCGTCTGTGTACCAACAGGCCAGCGAGATCGAGCTCACTCCACAGAACATGCAAATGTTGCCGACCAAAGCCACTCGTCCCGTGCGGCGCATGAGGGGCAACAGGGCGATCAGGACGAAAAAGACGCCAACCTCCCAGTAGCCCGCGACGATGTTGCCCTGCTTGAAGTTCGCTACGACGAACACGGCCGTCATCAGCATCGAGGCCCAGATGAAGCCGATGCCGGAGCGCACCTGCCGCTTCTCGTCTTCACTCGCGTGCCTGACGTGGTCGGGCATGTAGCGGTCGAGGAAGGTCACAAACCAGTTGCTTCGCTCACCCTGAAGCGGGGCACCGGAGGCCCTTGTCGCAATCGTGCTCATGTCTGAATCCCCCCCGGGTCGCACACGACGAAAACGTCAGCAGACAACTCAAATCGTACAGCGCTCCTGTTGCACCTGGCGAGCCGGATCCATCGCAGTGAAGGTGGCCCAGAGCTTCGGACATCTAGGCAAACCCAGAAGGAGGCTTGCCCTGAAAGGCACAGGAATGCGCGTTGCGCCCCGCGGGGGTTGTCCGATGTCGTCCCACGTGTCGCCCACACGGCACACTTGGCCGCTCTCGCTCACGTCGTGGGTACTCTCGGCCCTACTGTCTAGCGCCTGCGCGAGCTCCCAGGGAATGCAGGCGGATCCTCAGCACGCGAGCTCGTCCGATGTCTCCGCCGAAGAGCTCGCCGCGTACGGTCTCGGGTTCTCGCCCGTCCACACCGCGGAGATCTCCGTTGCGGTTCCAGAGGAACCCGTGCGCATGCGCGACTCAGACCCGAAGGGTCGCTCGAATCGTGACGGCGGCTACATCGATCCCCGCATCGTGGAGAGTACGATTACAAAGCACCTGCCGAGGCTACGCGCCTGTTACGAGCGCGAGTCGCGCCGCGACCCGAGCCTGGCTGGCAAGGTCACGGTGCGCTTCGTGATCCAGCCCGACGGGCAAGTGCACAAAGCCAAGGCGATCGAAAACAGCACCGGCTCCGAAGCAGCCCCGGCCTGCGTGGTTGGTGTGCTGCGCCGCATTCAGTTTGCGCCCGATCCAGACCGCGGCGAGGTGAGCTGGGTGTATCCGTTCTTGTTCAAGGGGACGCGCTAGGCGCGACACTTGCCCACCTTCGAACACGCTTGCGCAGAAGGTGTCCGAAGGCCGCAGAAGCACCTGCACATGAACCGGAATGCGACCCATCACGTTTCCAGGTCTCGCGCCGCTGTGGCTGCTCGCAGCGCTGATCGCCTGCGCGGCTGTGGCTCCCTCGTCAGCAAGCGCTCAGGCAGGCCACATCGACGGCTTCGTACGCTTCGATGCGCATCTCGGTGTGGGCTGGCGCGGCAGCGTCGGCCCAGGCGTGCGCGTCGAGATCCCGCTCGTGCGCGACGGCCTCATCTCGTCCGTCGACGACGAGCTCGCGTTGACGCTCGGCGGAGATGTGTTGTTTCACACTCACGGGCATCGTCATTACACCTA
>CAYNOM010000152.1:0-11465 GCA_964398415.1 uncultured Polyangiales bacterium
ACCAGGCAGGTGCCGCAAATGCCGGTGCGGCATCCGAACAGAAGCGGCGAGTTGCCCGCGTCGAGTTGCTCGCTGAGATGCTGACGCAGCACGACCCGCACGGGCTTGAAGCGCTCATCTCTGAAGCGAACGACGGCGTCGCCCATCACGCCTCTCCGAAGTGCTGAAGCGCGCGCCGTGTGCGCATCAGGTAGCCCTCGATGTCGCTCTCGCTCATCAGACTCATGGCGCGGTTCTCGGCGGAAACGTACTCCATGTCGACGAGGTACTTGCGGTACGACTCGAGCGCGGTGCGGTGCGTCTCACGGCTCAGGTGCAGGCCGTCCGTCTCCTCGCCGAAGCAGCGTCGCAGCATGTCGAGCGCCGCTCCATGATCGAAGCCGAAATGCCGCGATCGAAGCAGCTTGTAGACGGGCGTGAAGACCGCCGGGTCGTACCAGAAGATGCCGTTCACGGCGACGCTGAAGTGGTAGTGGTCGCGCTGGCAGCCCTTGATCGTCATGTTGCCGACCATGCGCTCGAAGGGCGTGGGCGCGGGCAACGAGCGCAACACGTCCTGCGAGATCAGCATCGAGCTGTTGAAATGATACGACTCGTCTTGAAAGTGGTAATAGCTGATCTTGGAGGGAACGGGCGCGTTCTCCTGATCGGCGTGCTCCGCGAAGTAGCGCGAGAGCCTGTGCTGCACGAGCTTACCGTTGAGCGTACGCAAGCCCCGGACGGTGAAATACTGGCAGGCGATGAAGGCGTTTCCTGCCGACAACAGGCCGTAGGTCTGAAGCTGAAGGCGCTTCCACTTCTCCTTCAGCGCCCCACTGTCTGGATGCACCATGGTCTCGGCGAAAGGCCCGCGCATCGCGTAGGAGAACACGCGCTCGCCAAACAGCTCCTCTTCGACTTGCTCAGACACGGTGCGAAAGGCATCGATGTGCGCGCGCTCCTGAGAAGACTCGAGATCGAGCGTGTCGCAGACGAGCCGGAAGTCGTTCAACGCGTAGAGCCCCGCCGCGCTCGTTTGATTGAAGTAGATGGTCGCGATCTCGGCGGAGATGATCTGCGAGTAGTAGGCCACCCAATAGAGCTGGTTGAGCAGCACGCGCTGGGCCTGGGTTGCCCCCTGCCACAGCGGTGTTCCATACAGCAGGGACAGCTCCTCGGGATTCCAATACTCGTCGCGGCACTCGGCATACACGAAGCGCTTTCGTGCCTCGTCGAGCAGCGCGGTGTGGTCTTGCTCCTTGTTGCGACGATGGTTGAGCTGGAGGCGTTTGAAGGTCTTGGGATCGTCCGTCAGGCGCGGTCTGGGATCGGCGAAGGTCATGTGAGCTCTTCTGGGCTGAGGGGGGTAAAGGCGCCCCGTTCTCTCAAAGTCGGTACGAGAACGCGCGATGCTGGACTCTTGAGCATCAGACTCTCGAGCCGGCGCAGACGCTCTTCGCTCTCGCGCTCCGAAGACAGGCGAAGAAGCGTGGCCAAGCGCTCGGCACGGTCGAAGCCGCCGAGCTCGGCCTGCAGGATGCTCAAGACGCCCTGGGGTCCGCACCGCACGAAGGACAGCATGCGTTCGAGAGCGTGAAGCACGAACGCGCGTGAGGCTTGAGACAGCTCTGCGTCTTGCGTCAGAAGCACGCCGCTCCCGTGGTGCGCGGCCTCGTCGGACAGAATGGTGTTGAAAGCGTCCTTGAGCGCCGGCGTGTGACAGCCATCGCGCAGGGCGCGATAGTGGCTGAGGCCCCAGCCCTCGAGCACCACTTGGATCAACAGCTGAAGCTCCGCGCGACCTCCCTCTGCAATCAGCTCGTCGAGCAAAAGGAGAAAACCGTTCTCCCGAAACCCCTCGAGATGGGGCTCAGGAACGAAGGCGGAGATCAGGGCAAAATGCGAGGCTTCGTCCGCGGTGAACAGCCCGTAGAGCTGGCGCTCGTCGATGCTCTGCGAGAGCAGCACCATCTTCGAGGCGAAGGCCACCCCTGCGCGTTCGATGAAGAACGCCTCCTCGAGCAGCATACGTCCACAACGCTCGAGAATGCGCTGCTGCGCACAAGCTGCCGCGCTGAAGAACGCCTCGACCCGATCGAGACCGAAGAAGGACGCATCCCAGTGCACCTTCGCTTCCGAACGCCGGGGCACTGTGCGTCCGCGACGCTCGAGCCCGGACGCGACGAGTCGCCTCACGCCGTGCTCCTCGGGCAACGACTCGAGGTCCATGCCCACGTCGAAGGTCAAGACGCTCACGGGGTGTCTCCGCGAAAAAGGCGCCCATACATCCCAGAGAGCGCGCGCGTCACGAGGGCCTCGGGCAGGGCTGCTTGAAATAGAAAGGCTGAGCTGGCGTCGCGTCCCACACGCGTGCGCAAGGGCAAGCGACGCTTGTGGGCAAGACCCACCACAGCATCGGCTACCTTGCGGGGCGACGCTCCACCGCGGGCCTTGAGCCTCGCGTGAAGGCGGCGATAGGCTCTCGTGTCGTCCGCGAACGTTGCGCCCTCACGCTCGGGCCAGCGTACGTTGCTGCCGAAGTTCGTGCGGTGCGCACCGGGCTCGACGATGGCCACCTGCACGCCGTGGGGCCCAAGCTCGTAGTAGAGCGCCTCCGAAAGGCCCTCGAGCGCATACTTGCTCGCGCAGTAGGCAGCCGTGAGCGGAAAGCCCACGAAGCCGAACAGGGAGGAGACGTTGATCACGCGTCCGCGCGCGGCGCGCAAGAGGGGGAGCAGCTCTCGGATCAGCAGGGCTGTGCCGAGGAAGTTCACCTCCATCTGCGCCCGCAGCTCAGCCTCGCTCAGATCTTCGAGCGCGCCGAACTGGGCGTAGCCGGCGTTGTTGACGAGGCAGTCGAGGTGTCCCGCGAAGGGAGCCTCGGACAGCTGCTCGCCCACGGCCCTGCGCTGCTCCTTTGAGCTGAGGTCGAGAAGCAGCACGTGCAAGGGCGCTCGCTCATGCGCCGCGCGCAGGGACGCTGCGGCGGCGTCGCTGCGCACGGTGGCGACGACCCGAAACCCTGCAGCGAGAAAGGCGTCGACGCAGGCGGCTCCGATGCCCGACGAGCAGCCGGTGATCAGGGCCGTCTTCATGCCTGTCTCCGCAATGCAGACAGGTCGAAGCTGGGCCTCATCAGACGGCGCTTGGCTGGCTCGGCAGCGCGGCGTGCTCCCTTGAAAAGCGCCTTCAGTGAGTAGTAGGCCGGCATGGAGAAGCTCATGCGGGCGATGCACGCAAGCTCCGTCCCCTGCCGCCAGGTGGGGTTCTTGGCTTCATAGAACGCCACGCGCGGGTTCTTCTCGCAGAGCTCCTCGGTGATGTCGGCGATGCCGGGCTTGAGCTGACCGAGCGACTCCGAGAACGAGAGCACGCCAGTCGTTGGATCGTACGCCTCGGGGAACATCTCGGAGGCGAAGGCATCGAGGACGGCCTGCTCGGTCTTCGGCGTCGGCTTCTCGTGCCGCGGATAGTGTTCGCCAAAGTTGTTGGCCATCAAGAGGTAGGTCTTGTAGCCCTTCGAGATCAGAAACCAGTAGTAGGGCGAGAGCGGATGGCGCGCCTTCTTGCGAAACAGCTCGCGCAAGAACACGCGCCCGAGCACGCGCTGGCCCCAGTGCTCCCGCGCCACCACCGTGTCGCCGGAAAACAGGCCGTAGTGCATCTTACCATCGATGCACACCTCGAGGTCGCGCATGGTCGAAAAGCCACGAACCTGGCCGCGCTCGTTGCGCAGCAGGATGACCTCGTGCTTCGCATCCATGTCTTGGTCGAAGCGCTCGCGCGAGACTTCGTCGTAGTACTGCGCAAACAGCGCGTACATGGCGTCTCGCTCCTCGCTGCTCACGCGCGCCACGGGCACGACGCTTCCACGCAGACGGTCAGCCATGGAGAACCCCCAGCTTGCGCGCCTTCTTCGGCGTCGGACTCAGCGTCTTCCAGGTGCCCCACTCGCGCGCAGGCTGTGCATCGCAGTGGCGAATGAAGTCGATGATGGCGTGGTCGGCCTTGGTGGGCGTCTTGAGCTCGAAGCGGATCGTGCGAAAGACCTGCGTGTCGCCCTTCGCGAAGTAGTCTCCGACCACCTTGCTGAGACCCAACACGACGCGATTGAAGGCCTGTCCCGCTCGGCCCTCGCGCCGCTTCGTGATGAGCAGGGTCTGGCCCTCCGCCTTGCCGCCGTCGGTCGGGCGCAACGCGAACATGATGTGAAAGTGGAAGGCGTCCGGCCCCACCGTGACGGTTCCGCTGCTCGCATAGTGGTAACACATGCTGTAGGTGAGCGGCCCCGCGTACAGCTTGCCGTAAAGGCGCAGCAGTGGATGGGACTCGGGCACCTCGGTGGTGTTCGAGAACATCACGCTGCGCGGGCTCAACACCTTCGTCTCCATGTACAGGTCGACAGGAAGGTTGTGTACCGAGTTGAAGTGGTGCTCGTCGATCGCGTTGATCAGCACCACGTTCGGATGGCACTCCTTGACGAACCGGTTGGAGACGAGCACATCGCACTCTTCGTGCTCGAGCTCGGGCACGTAGGGTAAGGGGCCGGGCTCGCCCTCCCCTGCCCACACCCAAACCATTCCAAGGTGCTCGGCCGAGGTCCACGTCGTGATGCGAGCCTTGGGTGCACGCTCGAGGCAAGGCACCTCGACACACTCACCGCTCGCATCGAACTTCCAATCGTGGAAGAAACAGCGCACGCCGTTGCCGTCAACGCGCCCCTCCGCGAGGTGAGCCCCCATGTGCGGGCAGTAGGCGTCCATCACCACGACCTTTTCGTCCTCGCCACGAAACGCGACGAGCTCTCGACCGAGGAGGCGTAGGGGCTCGATGCGGCCCTTCTTCAGGGCTTGCGACGGCAGCGCCCAGTACCACCCCTCGGCGAAGCGGTCGTCGCGATTGAAGACTTCGTTGTGCGTCAGGGTGCTCATGGCGTGTGCTTCTCCTCGGGTTGGATCGCGCTCAAGGTAAGGGCTCGGCTCGCTCGCTCGGCGAGGAAGCGCTGCGTGACACTGCTGGCGCGCTCCTGGGATTGGACGATGTTGCGCACGGTGCTCTGCTCGAGGCGCCCTCCGATGAGCGGCACCTGGATGCTCACGCTGCCGCGATAGATGCGGCGGGAGCGCCCCGCGCCCAGGTCCTCGACGTGCAACCTGGCGCGGATGTCGGTGCGCGCCGCGGCGGTGTTCGGATGGATGGTGTGCTCGAGCACCTGCTGCTCGCGATCGAACGTGGCGCGCTCGACGTACGAGAGGCCGTCGGGCAACAAGGGGCGCACGAGCGCGGGCACGGGGGTGCGCACCGAGTAGCGGACCTCGCGCTCGATGCGCGCTCCTTCACGGCGCTCGGCGAGTACCTCGAGGTCGATGTCGACGACGTCGTAGAACGCCGCGTTGTAGACGGGATCGAAGTGCAGCTCCCAGTAGGAACTGGACGGCGCTTCGAGCTCCTGCACGACGCAGAACTCCTGCATGGTTGATTTCCTCGGATGCCTTGGGGAGGGATTCGACGATGTGTAGCACGTAAACATGGCCTCGCCAGAGCCGTGGCGGGACTCACAGCGAATCGAGCCGCATGTCAACACCGCTCACCTCGGCCTAAGTGGCCAAAACCACGCCAAATTCGATTTGGAGTGTCTTTACGTCATGATTACAGATATTTCGAGCCGTACAACTACGTGTAACCATTTTATACACGGCGATCACGAGCCCGATGCGTACCTGTCACGACGACGAAACAAGCTACTTGTTGGTTAGATTTATGGATTTGTCATCAAGAACGTAGTTTGGATGAATTGCGATCATTCTAGATTGCTCATTGGAGCCGACCGATTAAGTTTGCGTCGGAAACATGGACTACCGCATCGACCCCAAGACGTTCCGCGCGTGGCTCATCGGCGCCCGCTCCCACGAGGTCCGAACGGGCCGCATCACCTCGCGTCAGATCATGGGACAGACCCTGATCTTCTACCGAGACCAGGCAGGACGCCCCGTCGTGCTCGACGCACTGTGCCCGCACAAAGGCGTCTCCCTTGCAGAGGGGCGCCTCAGGGGCGACGAGGTCGAGTGCCCCTACCATGGTTGGCGCTTCGATCCTGACGGAGCGCTCACCACCGTGCCGAGCGCCGTGCCGGGCGAGGCCTTGCCTTGCGCGAAGCTACAGCGTTTCCCCGTGCTGGAGCAGGACGGCTGGGTGTGGCTGTTCTGGGGTCAGGCGAGCGAGAGCGAGCGCGGTCTTCCGCCACGCTACCCGATGCACGAGGACAACGGATGGTTCGAGTCGGTACGCGTCGTCAAAGCGCCACCGCACTTCATCCTCGAGAACTCGTTCGACTGCGTGCACGCGAACTTCGTGCATGCGGGCCTCGCTCGCAACGAGCCAAACCAGAACGTGACGGCCAAGATGGAGGAGACGCCGACGGGCGTACGCATCACGACGACGGAGACGCGCGAGGGCAACAGCAGCGCGCTGACGAGGCTCGTGCCTTGGCTCCAGTCGGACTTGCACCACACGGACGAGCTGATCTTGCCGTTCACGGCCCACGTCAATTACTTCTTCGGGCCCATCCACCATCAGACGATCCTCACGTGCGTGCCGATCGACGAGGACACGACCCGTGTCTACACGCGCACGGGCGTGAGAGCCGGTGTCGTCACCCCCCTCGTCACTGCCTTCTTTCGCGCCATCACGCCCTTCGTCATCCCCCAAGATGCGCGCGTGCTCGAAAACCAAGCGCGCACCACGAAGCAGTACGGCGCTCGCTACGGCTATCCGCAGCAATCGGACGTCCCCGGCTTCTGGGCCATGCGCGCCTACCGAGAGTTTCTCGAGGGCAAGCCCGCGCGAAGCGAGCTGCGCACGGCCGAGGCTTTGTACCGACTGTGAGCTCCGTCGTGAACGAGGCCTACGACATCGTCATCGTCGGTGGTGGCACATCGGGTTGCGTGCTCGCGGCACGTCTCTCCGCCGACGGCTCACGCAGGGTGCTCTTGCTCGAGACGGGCGGGCGCGGCAAGCATCCCCTGCTCCACATCCCGGTGGGCTTCACCGAGACCGTCGATCACCCGCGCTTCAGCTTTCGCTACGAGACCGAGCCGGTGACGGGCCTTTCGAGGCAGCGCCTGTTCTTGCCGCGCGGCAAGGGGCTCGGTGGCTCGAGTGCCATCAACGGGATGATCTACGTACGAGGGCAGCGCGAAGACTTCGACGACTGGTGTGCGCAAGGCAACCCGGGCTGGTCGGCGGATGATCTCGCGCCCTACTTTCGCCGCGCGTTTCACCAGACGCGGGGCGAAGACGCACACCACGGAACGGGCGGGCCCATCGTCATCTCCGACTGCGCGCGGGACCCGTTGAGCGAGGCGTTCGTCGATGCCGCGCGCTCGCTTGGCTTTCCAGACAATTCCGACTTCAACGGCGCGTCCCAGGAGGGCGTCGGTTACTACCAGTTCGGGATCGATCGGGGGCGTCGCAGCAGCGCGTTCGTGGCGTACCTCGCGCCGGCGCGCACACGCCGCAACCTGCGCATCGTGTCTGGCGCGCACGTGCTCGGCATCGAGCTCGAGGGACAGCGTGCGGTGGGCGTGCGCTACCGGCTGGGACAGCACGAGGTCGTGGCGCGTGCGGCCGAGGTGGTGCTCGCCGCAGGTGCCATCAACTCGCCCCAGCTGCTCATGCTCTCGGGCATCGGACCGGCAGAAGCGCTGCGCGCGCTGTCCATCCCGGTGGTGAAGCACCTACCCGGCGTCGGCAAGAACCTGCAAGACCACCTGATGGTGCAGAGCTCCTATCGCGTACACGGCCTCTCGAGCATGAACCGCCTGAGGAGCCCGCTGGCGCAGCTCGGGGAGGCCGCGCGCTTTCTGCTGTTTCGAACGGGCGCGCTCACGCAGGGTCCGTGCACGGCGGGCCTGTTCTTCCGCACGCGGCCCGAGCTTGTGAGGCCCGATGCTCAGCTGCACTTCGTCCCCTGCAGCTTCGATGTCGTCGGGCGCAAGTCGGTGCTTCACCCGCATGACGGGATGACTGCTGGCGTGTACCAGCTCAGACCCGAGAGCCGCGGACACGTCAGCCTCGCCTCACGCGATCCGCACGCCGCGCCCGAGATTCATGCTTCGCACCTCGACACCGAGCTCGATCGGCAGACCCTCGTGCGTGCGCTGCGCGTGCAGCGCGAGATCTTCCGTGCCGAGGCGCTCGAACGGCATCGCGGCGTCGAGCTCGCACCCGGCAGCGACGTTCAAACGGACGACGAATGGCTTTCCTACGCGCGGCGCGTGGGGCAGACCTCGCATCACCCGGTCGGCACCTGTCGCATGGGCCCAGACGACGGAGCCGTCGTCGATGCTCGGTTGCGCGTCCACGGCATCGAGGGCCTGCGAGTCGTCGACGCTTCGATCATGCCCGCCCTCGTCTCGGGCAACACGCACGCGGCCACCATCGTGATCGCCGAGCGCGCCACAGACCTGATCCTCGAGGACCTAAGGCATGGCCACGCTGGAGCGCCACATGCGGCATGAGATGCCCTCGCGCCCCCACAGCGCGCCTCTCTCTGGACGCATCTCCGACTGGCACGCGTTCGTGCTGCGCCACAAGAAGCCGGCAAACCTGGCGTTGCACTTCGTGAGCGCGATGATGTTCTTCGGGGCGCCGCTGCTTGGGCTTTGGACGCGGGACGTGCGCTTCGTGTGGGTGTGGCTCGGGTCGAGCATCGTCGGCAGCTCGGCCCACTACCTCACCCGCGACGGGGTGGTTACGGTGCACCAGGCGACCTCGAGCCCCAAGGTCGTGGGCTACAACGTGCGCATGTGGTGGCGCGTGATTACCGGTCGCTACGCCCACGACATTCGCGACGCCCTCGCGTCGCTCGAGGCCTCGAAACACACTACGCGCGTGGCGCTCGTCACGGGCGCCGCATCCGGCATCGGCCGCGCCACGACCATCGAGCTCCTGCAGCGCGGTTACTACGTCATCGCCGCCGTGCGACAGCCCGCGGACGTCGCCGCCCTCTCGGCCAGCGTCGATGAAGAAGGTCGAGCGCGCCTGCAGGTCGTGGCGTGCGACCTCACTCTCGCCACCCAGCGCGAGCGGCTCGTCGAGGCGGTCGACGCACGCGGTCGGCTCGACTGCCTCGTGCACAACGCGGCCCAGGGCGTCTTCGGGGCGCTCGAAGACCTACCCGAGCATGTCGTTCGGCAGCACATGGAAGTGGTTTTCTTTGGCGCGCTGTGGCTCACGCAAGCCCTCACACCCGCCCTGCGGCGCGTGGGCGGTGCGCTCATCTGGGTGTCGTCGCCCGCCGGCGTCTCGGGCTTTCCCTGGACAGGCGCCTACAGCGCGAGCAAGCACGCCGCGGAGGGGCTCGCCGAGTCTTTGTATTACGAGCTCGGGCCAGAGGGCATCCGCGTGAGAATCGTCGTGCCGAGCGCTCACCGCACAGGCTTCGTCGAGCGCGCGAGCTTCTACACGGGCGGTCGGGAGCGGCCCCAGGCCGAAGCCTATCGACGCATCATGCAGGAGAACGCGGCGCGCACCCTGCACGAACCAACGCGGGTGGCGCGCTGCATCGCAGAGCTCGCGCAGCGGGATGAGGCGCCCTTGCGCAGCTACGTGGGGGCCAACGTGAGGGTCTTGCGGGTGTTGCGCCATCTCTTCCCGGCCTGGCTTCGACACCGCCTGCTCGCGCGGGGCTTTGCGCGTGCCCTGGCCGCGGATGCGCGACGACAAGCAAAGGCCGAGGCCCTATAATCGGCTGCCATGGCCGACCGATCCCAGTCTGACAGCACTCCGCTCGAGTCCGTCATCGCCCATCGGGTGGCCGAGTGGAGCAAGCATCCGCCCGTGGATCACGTCGACTCTGTGCTGATCGCACCGGCCAATCGTTACTACGCCCTGTTCGAGACGAACCGCGATGCCATCGCGTACGTGCACCTCGATGGCCACTTTCTCGAGGCCAACCTTTCGTACCAGCGCATGCTCGGCTACACGCTCGATGAGCTGAGAAAGCTTCGCTACCAGGAGATCACGCCTGAGAAATGGCTCGCCTTCGAAGAGGAGGTGATCGTCCCGCAGATCCGAGATCGCGGTTACTCCGACGAGTACGAAAAGGAGTACATCCGCAAGGACGGAACGATCTTTCCCGTAAGCATTCGATCCTGGCGCCTGCACGACGAGCGCGGCGAGCCGCTCATGTGCGGGATCGTGCGCGACATCAGTGAGCGCAAGCGCGTCGATGCCCTCTTCGCGCAGTCGCAGCGCCGCCTGGCCATGCATGTCGAGCGCACGCCATTGCCGGTCATCGAATGGGATCTTGCAGGGCGCATCGTCGCATGGAACGAGGCCGCCGAGCGCACCTTCCGCGTCAGTCGCGAGCACGCCATCGGCTGCCACCTCGGAAACCTGCTTTTCGATGCCCAGGGCTTCGACGAGCTCTTGCGGGCAAGCGCCCATGCCCACGTCGGCAACGCTCCGATCTGCCTCGAGAACCGCACAGGAGATGGGCGACGGGTGATGTGCGACTGGTTCGTGACGCCGCTCTTCGATGCCAACCAGACGCTGATCGGCGCGGCAGCGTTGGCGATGGACGTCACCGATCGCTTTCGCAAAGAAGAAGACCAGCGTAACTTGGAGCGCAAACTTCAGCAGACCCAGAAGCTCGAGAGCCTCGGCGTGCTGGCCGGCGGCATCGCACACGACTTCAACAACCTGCTCACGGCCATCCTCGGCAATGCGAGCCTCGCTGAACGCGAGCTTGCGCCGACCATGCTCGCGCGCAGCCACCTGCACAGCATCCAGGAGGCATCCATGCGAGCCGCTGAGCTGTGCCAGCAGATGCTCGCCTATTCCGGCCGTGGCAAGTTCTCCGTGCAGCGCGTGAGCATCAACACGTTGATCGAGGAAACCACGCGCCTGCTCGAGGTCTCGATCGCGAAGAACGTGCTGCTGCGCTTCAACCTCGCACCCAAGCTACCGGGCGTCGATGCGGATCCCGCGCAGCTGCGTCAGGTGATCATGAATCTCGTGCTCAACGCCTCCGAAGCCATGGGGGATCGGAGCGGCGCGGTCACCCTCACCACGGGCATGATGCGCGCTGATCGTACCTACCTGACCGAGACCTATCTCTCACCCGACCTGCCGGAGGGCGATTACGTCTACCTCGAGGTGGCGGACACGGGCGTGGGCATGACCGAGGAGGTACGCGCGCGCATCTTCGATCCCTTCTTCACTACGAAGTTCACTGGACGCGGGCTCGGCCTCGCGGTGGTGCTCGGCATCGTGCGCGGACATCGTGGCGCGCTCAAGGTCTACACGGAGCCGTCTCGCGGCACGACGGTCAAGCTCTTGATTCCATGTGCCGAGGGCCCAGAGCTCGAGTACGCGCCCTCTGCAGATCCGGTTACCGCGAAGCGCCTCACGGGCACGGCACTCGTGGTCGACGACGAGGAGACCGTGCGTACGGTGTCGGCCCGGATGCTGGAGTCGCTCGG
>CAYNOM010000153.1:0-11438 GCA_964398415.1 uncultured Polyangiales bacterium
GCCTCGCGAAGTTCCCATCCCGAATGGACGCGGAGGCGCCCTCTGGACGGGAACCTGAAGTGGCTACAGCGTCGGGTTGAAGGGCGGATTGCCGGTCGACGGCGTCTCGTAGCTGCGCTCGGTGCCGTCGCGCAGACGCAGCTTCCAGGTCGTCTTGTGCTTGATGGCGCGCCCCTTGAGCTTGACGCCGCGCACGATCACCGAGCTCGGGAGCTGCATCGCGATGGCTTGCGTGGGGCACACCTTCACGCATGCCGCGCAATCCCAGCAGTCGCGGTTGTCGCGGATCATGGCCTTGCGATTGTCCTTGAGGATCATCAGATCGCCCGGGCAGTCGCGCACGCACATGGGCTCGGCCGCGATGCCGCAGCCATTGCAGACGTTTTCGTCGACGAAGATGCCCATGTTCAGTCTCCTTGGGTGTGACGAATCACGGCGCCGTCCGCGAGCGGGGGCAGCACCACCTCGATGTCGGCACGGGTGACGGGCCGCTCGACCATCTCGATCTCGCCGTCCTTCAGCACCGAGTTGACGAACACCATCCAGCGCGCGTCGTCGCGCTCGGGATAGTCGAGGCGCTCTTGGTAGCAGTGCCAGCGCGTCTCGGTGCGATGTTGCATGTGCGCGACGAGGGTGCGGGCCACGGTGACGCGATCCATCAGCTCGTGGGCGTGCAAGAGCTCGTGCAGGCTCGAGGCGGTGATGGCGTTGAACTCTTCACACAGGCGCTTCAGGTGGAGATCGGCGATCTTCAGCTCGCCCTCGGAGTAGCCGTACTGTTGGCTGATACCGCCGGCATACTCGTCCATCACCTTTTGCAGGCGCTCTTCGAGCTCGCGTGGGGGCGTGCCGGGCTTGTCTTCGAAGGGCGCAAACACGCGGTCGCGCTCGGCGAGCACCTGCTCTTCGTCGAGCTCGGGCATGGCGCGCGTTTGGGCCTCGCCGATCATGCTGCGCACGGCGAGCACCGCCTCTGCCCAGGCACCGGGCGCGTACTTCTTGGGCGAGCCGCCCGCGATGTCGCCCGCGGCCCACAGCCCTGGCAGCGTCGTGCGACGCTCCACGTCGATCCAGTAGCCCGACAACCCGTGCCCACCCACCACGTGGGGCTCTCCGCCGCTGATCTCGACCGGGGCCATCTTGCCGCCGGCGCGCCCGTAGTAGACCTCGTCTTGCAGCAGCATGGCCGCGGGTGGGGCCATCGAAAGATAGGCGCGTGTCGTGCCCTCGAGCTTGCGCGGGTCGACGTTGCTGATGTCGAGATAGCAGGGTCCGCGGCCCGCGAGCTTCTCCTGCAGCGTCGCGTACAGGCGGTCTTGGGTGGTCATGCGACCGCCGCCCAGGTGCGCGTAGTACTTGTCGAGGTAAGCCTCGCCGCGCGCGTTGATTTGCTTGGCCCCAAGCCACTGGGCGATCTCACCCGTGGGTGCGACCGCGTCTTTGATGCGCAGGGGGATGAACCGAAACTCGAAGCTCGTCATCTCCGCGCCGGCGCGGATGCCCATGGCGAGGCCGGCCCCGGTATTGAAGGGCGAGTACCACATGCGGTGGGAGGCCATGCCGGGGTTGTTGGGACGGTACAGGCCCGCCGTGCCGCCCGTGCAGACGAGCACAGCCTTGGCGGCGATCGCCACGAAGCGACCCGTGCGCACGTTGAAGCCGAAGGCGCCGACCACACGTCCGCGGTGCAGGCACAGGCCCGTCATGTTGATGCGATTCAGGATGCGCGCGCCCGAGGCTTCTGCGGCCTTGCCCAAGATGGGCTTGATGCGCTCGCCGAGGATCTTGATCGACGCGCGACCGCGCTTGAGCGGCTGGCCGTTTTCGTCGCGCGGGATGGGCAGACCCATCTTCTCGACGCGGCGCACCTGCTCGTTGAGCTCGCGCGCCATCGACAGGACGAGATCGTCGCGCACGACGCCATGGGTGTCGCGCAGCGTGTAGCGCAGAAACGACTCGGCGGTCTCGCCCGTCGTCAGGTAGGCGTTCAACGCGCTGATGCCGGCGGCGAGACATCCGCTGCGATAGATGTGGGCCTTTTCGACGAGCAAGACGTCGAGGTCGGGCGCCTGTTCGCGCGCCTCGATCGCCGCCATGCAGCCGGCCGCACCACCGCCGATGATCAACAGATCGCAGCTGAGCTCGTCGATGTCGTTCATACGACCGTCAGGGTAGATTCGTGGAAGGCGTTGGTGCCGGGCGTGTGTACCCACAGCTTGCGCTCGGCGATGCGCCCGTCTTGGACGCTCACGACGATGAAGGCACAGGGCCACATCAGCGTGTTGTCGGAGGCAAACGTGGCCGCGTCTTCGTGCGAGAAGTACGCGCCTGCATCGCAGTGCGAGTGATAGATGACCTTGATCGGCCGACCGTTCTTCTGACCTTCGTCGAAGGCCTTGGCGGCCTTGAGCTCGTTGATCTTGAAGTAGGTTCGCGAGGTGCGCGGGAAGGTCTCGGGATCGAGCTTGTGATACTTGTCGGCTTCGTTCTCGATGCGCAGCGAGGCGTCGACGAGCAGCGCCTCCGCAGCCGGACCGCTCGCAAAACCGCAGCACTCGCTCGGATAACAAGCGAGGGCATGCGCCTCCATGTCCGCGAGGACGTCCTCTCGGATCGACAGGCCGCCCGCGATCCAGGGCATGTCACCACTCATAGTGCTTCTCCCAGCGCATCGGCGCGAAGTAGCGATCGCCGCGGTCGCAGGCGATGGTGACCACGCAACCTTCGTGGATGCGCTTTGCGATTTGAGCTGCAGCCCAGACGTTGGCCCCCGTGGAGTGGCCGACGTGCAGGCCTTCCTCGCGTGCGATGCGGTCGGCCATGTCCCAGCCGCCTTCGGTGGGCACGGGTAGAATCTCGTCGGGCAGCTTGGGATCGTAGATGTTGGGCACGATCGAGCTCGCCATGTGCTTCAAGCCCTCGAGGCCGTGGAGCGCCTCGGCCGGCTCGGCCGCCACGCACGTGATCTTGCGCGAGTGCTCGCGCAGGCGACGCGTGGTGCCCATCATCGTGCCGCTCGTGCCAAGCCCTGCCACGAAGTGGGTGATCTCGTCGCCCACCTGCTCGAGGATCTCGCTTCCCGTGCCCAAGTAGTGCGCGCGGGGGTTGCTCGGGTTCGAGTATTGGTCGGGGTAGAAGTACTTGTCGGGGCTCTCCGACACGAGCTTGCGGACGTGGCGGATCGCGCCGTCCGAGCCCTCCATCGGATCGCTGTAGATGAGCTCGGTGCCGTAGGCCTGCGTGATGTTCTTGCGGGCTTGCGACACGTTGGAGGGCATCACGAGCGCGATGCGGTAGCCCATGCACGCCCCGAAGAGGGAGTAGGCTACGCCCGTGTTGCCGCTCGTGGCGTCGACCAGGATCTTGTCCTTCGTCAGGCGACCGTCCGCGATGGCGTCGCGCATCATCTGCAAGGCCGGGCGATCCTTCACCGAGCCACCCGGGTTCATGTACTCGAGCTTCAGGTAGATCTTCACGCCTGGGGTGTCGCGCTCGATGTTGCGCAGGCGCACGAGTGGCGTGTTGCCGACGGCGTCCACGATCGAGTCGATGCGGTTAGAGCGGCTCACGCTTCCTCCGATGACAGGCAAAACCGAGCGGGAAATGGGGCGGGCCGGCCTGCGGCAACCGCCGCTTTGATGATCTCGACCGCCGCGAACGCACCTCTCAACGCGCTCGCCGCCGCGCGCAGCTCTGGCCGCCCCGCGAGGGCCTCGACCTCGGCGTCGCTGCCAGGCGCGAACGAGAGCGCTGCGGTCTCGTCTGCCTCGGCGCCGATCTCGATGCCAGCCCGCGACAGGTACGAAAAGCCCGTCGCGACGGCCTGTGCGTCGTGCCCCTCGGACGCTCGTACGCGGCAGCTCAGAAGACGCTCCTGCCCCTCACTGCCCACTTCCGCGAGCAAGAGGTGGCGTGCGTACAAAGTACGTTCGCGCGCGCTGAGGGGCATGGGGCTCAGAGGCCTCCGGCGATCGCAGGCACGATGCTGACGGAGTCGCCGTCCTTGAGCGTGGTCTGCAGGTTGTCGAGAAAGCGGATGTCTTCCTCGTTCGCGTAGATGTTCACGAAGCGCCGCACGCCCTTTTCGTCGCACAGGCGTTCCTTGAGGCCCGGATGCTTGGCTTCGAGGTTGTCGATCACCTCGGCGACGGTGGCACCTTCGATGCTGACTTCGTCGGCGCCGGCGGTGAGGGTGCGCAGGGGCGTGGGGATGCGAACGGTGATGGCCATGCTGTTCTCCTTTTCGATGCAGACTGTGTCGGCGCGCCGGCGCGCCGTGGTCGCTTCATGCAGCGCAGTCGTTGACGTAGCGCTCGAGCTCGAGCGCGCGAATTTGTCCGTGGCACAGGGGGCAGTCTTCGCGACGCTCTACGCGGTGCTTGCGAAGGCGTCCCGCGAGGGCGTCGTAGCTGTGGAGCACGCTCGCGGCCTGCGTGTCACCCAGCAGAAGTCGTACACACAGGCTGGCCTGAAGCGCGCCCATCACCCCGACGACGGGGCCCACCACACCCGCGATGGCGCAGGTCTCGGGCGCGCCGCGCGGGATGTCCTCGAAGATGCAGCGCACGCAGGCGCCGCGCTCGGGCAGCGAGCACAGGGCCCAGCCGCTGAAGCGCACCGCGCCCGCCTGCACAATCGGCACGCCCGCGAGCTTTGCGGCATCGGCGGCCAGGAACTTGGTCGCGAAGTTGTCGCCGCCCTCGAGGACGAGGTCATGGCCCGAGATCAGCGCGAGTGCGTTGTCGGGCAGCAGGCGATCGACGACGCCACGAATCTCGAGCTCACGCCCGCCCGAAAGCGCCCGCAGGCGGCGCGCGGCGGCCTCGACCTTGAGCTCGCCGACGTCTTCTTCGGTGTAGAGCGTCTGTCGGTGCAGGTTCGAGAGATCGACGCGGTCGTCGTCCACCAACGTGAAGCGCGTGACCCCGCTCTCGACGAGCACCCGCAGCGCCGGCGAGCCGAGCCCGCCCACGCCGACCACCAACACCGAGCCCTCGAGGGGTCGGACGGCCTGCGATTCACGCTGCTGTTGTTGCGCGCCGGACATGGGCCTACTTGAAGTACTCATCGAGGCTGAAGTAGCGCTCGCCGGTATCGCACAGCACCGTCACCACCTGCTTGCCTGCACCGAGCTCGCGCGCGACGTCGATCGCCGCGCACACGTTGGCGCCCGCGCTGATGCCGACGAGCAGCCCCTCTTCGCGGGCCAGGCGCACCTTCATCGCGTGGGCCTCGCGGTCCTTCACCTGGCGGATTTCGTCGACGACCTTGCCGTCGAAGTTGCGGGGCACGAAGCCCGCGCCGATGCCCTGAATCTTGGTGGGACCCGGCTCCCCCCCTGACAGGACCGGGCTCGCTTCGGGCTCGACCGCGAACACGCGCATGGCGGGGTGGGCTGCCTTGAGCACCGCGCCCACGCCACTCACGGTGCCACCCGTGCCCACCGCGGCGACGAAGGCGTGCAGGTCGCCCTCGACTGCATCGAGAATCTCGCACGCCGTGTGCTCGCGATGGGCCGCGGGGTTTGCGGGGTTGTCGAACTGCCCGGGCATGAACGCACCGCGCTCTTTGACGATGTCGCGGGCAGCTTCGATGGCGCCCTCCATCACGCGCTCGGCGGGGGTGAGCACGATCTCGACGCCATAGGCCTCGAGCAGGGCCCTGCGCTCGAGCGACATGCTCTCCGGCATCGTCAACACGAGCTTATAGCCCTTGCGCGCGCATACGAGGGCAAGGCCGATCCCCGTGTTGCCGCTCGTGGGCTCGACCACGTTGTCGCCGGGCTTTAGCCGTCCGTCGCGCTCGGCTTGCTCGATCATCGAGAGTGCGATGCGGTCTTTGACCGACCCGCCCGGATTGAGATGCTCGCACTTGGCCCACACCGTGGCAGCTCCCTCGGGCACCACGTGACGCAGGCGCACGAGGGGGGTGTTCCCGATCAGCGAAAGCACATTCTCGTACACGGGTGCGGTCATGGGGGTGGACTCTAGATCACGTACACGTACCCGCCAGGGGTGCCGCGACGTACGCCCTGCTTTTGCGCGCGCTCGCACAGGTCCTCGAGCGTGACCTCGTCGAAGCAGGCCGAGATGCGGTCGGAGAGGTCGCGAAAAGCCGCTTCGGTGACGGCGATGCTCGGTGCGTCGCCGCCCTCCTGCAGGTCTTCGCTCGGATCGTAGACGGTGATGGGGCCCTCGAGCGCTCGGACCACGTCGCCCAGGGAGATCTCGCGGGTGGCGCGCGTCAGTTGGTAGCCGCCGCGTGGGCCGCGCTTCGAGGAGACGAGGCCCGCACGCCGCAGGTCTTGAAAGATCTGCTCCAGAAACCTCGCGGGGATGCTCTGTCGCTCGGCGATATCCTTGATCTGCGCAGACGCACCGTCTCCGTGGAAGGCGATGTCGAACATCGCCCGGACCCCGTATCGTCCTTTGTTCGAGAGCTTCACGGCCGACCCTCCGAACTGTAACTACTTCACCTATCGGAAATGTCAAGAATGCCGGTCCGTGGTCCAGGCCGCAGCTCTGCGCGCGCCCGATTGCGGCCTAGCTCAATTGGGCGCTATCGTTGAGGGTCCGGGCGTTTAGGGGGATTCGTGCGGCGTTGCCCGAGTTGTCAATCTCGTTACACGGTCGATGCGCGAGTCTGTCCCCTGGACGGAACGCCCCTCGAAGATGCGCCTGATCCGCTCGTGGGGCGAACCATCGGCGGCCGCTACCTCGTGATGGAGCTCGTGGGCTCGGGGGGCATGGGTGCCGTGTACCGCGGTCGCCATCAGCTCGTGGGGCGCGATGTGGCGCTCAAGTTCCTGGCGCCGCGCTACGCCCGCGACCCAGCAGCGCGTGAGCGTTTCCTGAGGGAAGCGCGCGCAGCCAATCGCATCGACCACGAGCACATCATCGACATCACCGACTTCGGCGAGACTTCCGACAATCTGGTGTTCTTGGTGATGGAGTTTCTCGACGGCGTGCCGCTGTCGGGGCTGATCGAGCAGGGCCCGCTGCCACCGCGGCGCGCGCTCAACATCGCCTACCAGCTTGCGACAGCCTTGGCGCGCGCTCACGAGCTCGACGTCATCCACCGCGACATCAAGCCCGATAACATCTTCGTGCTGCAGCGTCGGGGCGGCGACTTCGTGAAGTTGCTCGACTTCGGCCTCGCCAAGGTGGTGGGTGAGCATCGGCTGACGGCCACGGGGAAGGTGTTCGGCACCCCCGAATACCTCGCACCCGAGCAGGCCCGGGGCGAACAGCTCACCGGTGCGGCCGATCAGTACGCCCTCGGTTGCGTGTTGTTCGAGATGCTGACGATGCAGCTGCCCTTCGAGGGGCCGGGCCCCGAGGTGGTGCTCGCGCATCTGCAGCAACAGCCCCCTTTGCCGTCGACGTTCAATCCGCAGCTTCCGCGCAGCGGTGAGCTCGATGCGCTCGTGCTGCGCATGCTGGCCAAGCACCCGTCGGAGCGCTTCGCCGACGCCTACCACCTCGCCGACGAGCTGCGCGGGCTGATGGACAGGCTCGAGGTGTCCGGCGCACGGCCGGCCAAGGCGCAGCGCAGGTCGGGCCCCATCGCCGTGCTCACGCCGCCCACCGCGGCGACCCAGCCCTGGGTCGATGCCGCGGAAGAGACTTGGGCCCAGCGCGTCGAGGTCTACGCGACCTTCGTGCCCCAAGCTTTCCCTTACGGGGGCATTCCCTACGCCTTGCAGCGCAGCCTCGAGGACGCTCGTCAGCTCGTAGCCCGCGCTCGCAGCCTGAGGCAGCAGCTAGGCGACAACGTCCTGCGCGCGAAGGAGCAGGAAGACAGCATGCGCGAAGGGCGGCTTCGCGTGGGCCGCGCGGTCGACGAGCTCGGACAAGATGAGTCGCGCGTCACGCGCCGCATCGCCGAGTACGAGGTGGCCGTGCGCGAGGCGGAGGCGCGGCTACGCGAGCTCGAGGCGCCGATGGTCGAGGCCTGGTGCGCGATTCCGCCGGTGCGCGGGGACCACGCGCCGCTCTCGCGCGCCCTCGCCGAGCACTTCAAGCAGCTCGGTGGGGCTGCGTCCCTGTGGCTCGATGCGGAGGCCCAGCTCTCGCTCCAGCGATCGCGGCTGACGGCCGCCGAGCGTGAGCGCGAAGACCTGCGCTTTCAGGTCGCCCAGCTCAAGGGGCGCCTCGGCATCGTGAATGCGGATGGCGAAACCGAGCTGTCGTCCCTGCGCGAGCAAGCGGAGGGGCTGGAGGCTGAGTTGAGTCGCACCATCGAGGGGCTCGCCGTGGTGGTCGAGCCCCTGGCACGTGCCCTGATCGATGTCCCCGGTCTCAGCGATGCACTCACCCGAGCCGCCCTTGCCGGCGGCGGGCCCCGACTTGCAGGAAGGGGCTGAATGACCGAGCTTGCTCGTCGTCGATGCTACGATGCCCTCCGCGTGCTTGTGGGGAGCCCTAAGGGGCGTACGAGGTCCGTGATGTTCGCGATCGTTCGTGTAGTTTTGTGTGCGACTTTGGCGCTTTCGGCGGGGGCTCCGGTCTCAGCCTTTGCCCAGGATGCGCCATCCCAGGGCGCGGCAAAAAAGGGCGAAGAGGCCTTCCTCAAGGCCCTCGAGCGCCTCAAATCATCCGACCCAGCGGTGCGCGCGGCGGCGGCTAACGAGATGGGTCGACGCGGCTATCGCCTGCGCGACCAGATCGGCGCGGTGTTGCGGCCCCTCTTGCTGACCGACCCCGACGCCACGGTGCGCGCCGCGGCCGGACGGGCCCTCGGCCGGCTCGGCGTACGCGACGCAGTGCCCGATCTCGTCCGCGCCCTGCGTGACCAGAGCTCTGATGTGCGGGTGGTTTCGGCGGCGGCCCTGTGGCGCCTGCCCGATCCGGCGGCGGTGCCTGCGTTGCTCGAGCGTTGTGAAGACACCGAGCCAGCCGTGCGCGAGTGGGCGGCGCTGGCCCTGGGCGTGATCGCCGATCGCCAGGCGGTCGCGCCGATGATCAAGATGCTCAACGACAAGGAACGCGCGGTGCGCCTAGCGGCCGTGCGCAGCCTGGGGCGCATCGGTGACCCGGAGGGGACGACACCCCTCGTCAGTTATCTCAGCTCGGCCGAGCGTGACGACGAAGAGCGCGACGAGGTGGTCAACTCGGTGGCGAGTATCCGTGGCCCCGACAAGGTGAACGCGCTGATTCGGATGCTGAACGCCGCGCAGAAGGACGAACGCCAGCGCACACGCGTGATCGTGGCGCTCGGTCAGGTGGGCGACGTGCTCGTCATCCCGCGCCTCAGGCGGCACGTGGGCGACGACGAAGTTCCCGCCGTGCGCACGGCGGCGCGCGACGCGATCGCGGCGATCGAGGAACGCATCAAGACGGCGCCACCCGAACCTGGCCGCTAGTGACGAGCTCTCGTGCGCGATGGCTGTCGCTTCTTGGCGCGTGCATCTGCGCGTGGATCGCCTCGTTGCCGCATGCCCGCGCGGCGTCCGACTTCGCGCCCATCCTCGATGCGTTTCTGCGTGAGCGTGGCGCGAGTGAGGTGGCCGTGGAGGCCCGGGCCTTTCTCGTCGAGGGGCAAGCGACCTCCCTCTCCTACGTGACCACGCGTGAAGGTTGCGTCGGGTTTCTCGCCTTGGGCACGGGTGAGGTGCGAGACGTCGACCTCGCGCTCTACTCCGCGTCGGGACAACCGATTGCGCAGGACGTCGGCACCTCTCCTTTCGCCTACGCGAGGAGCTGCACGGCGGGCGGGGTGCGTTTGTCCATCGCGCTCACGCTCTACAAGGGGCGGGGTGAGCTCTTGCTCTTTCGCGTGCTGGATGCTCCGCGCGAGCTCGGGCGGCTGCCCGACGCGATCCCCTTCGCGGTAGCAGCGGGGGGCTCCCTGTCGCCGGCGCAGGAGGTGGGCACCGGACCGGACACGGCCGCGCTGCCCGAGCTGCTCGCGATGGAAGAGGTGGGGTTTGCGGAGCGCGGCTACATCACAGTGGGGGCTCCAAGTCTGCTTCGCCTGCAGGCCGGTGAAGCGACGGCCCTCGTCGCGCTCAAGGGAGGGCGTTGCTACAGGGTGGTGGCGCGGGCGCCTTTCGCACGCGGTCTTCTGCTGCAAGTCGCGGGCCCTTCCGAGGCGCTGACCTCGGCGCGCGCGCCGAACGGCGATCGCGTGCAGGCTTCGTTCTGTGCACGCGCCGACGGCCCCCACGGCGTGCGTCTGCAGGCGCGCGCGCTACGCGGCACGGGCGTGGTCCGCGTCTTCGAGCATCCCGATGCGGTGCCCGAGGCCGACCCCGACGCAGCCGGTCTCGCCCTGTCCCTGGCGGAGCTGAGGCGTGAGGCCGAGGCGCGAGGCCTGCGGCTGCAAAGGCACGCGAACGCCTGGGTGTCGCCCGAGCTCACGCTGCCCCTACCGGTCGAGCTTCGGGCAGGGGAGTGTTACCTCTTGTCGGCACTCAGCCCCCACGCGGCGGCCTCGCTCGATCTGCGCCTCGTCGATTCACGCGGGCGTCTCTTGGCCCACGCCGATGGACGCGGCGGGCTGCCCACCCTGTACCACTGCGCCGCAGCGAGCGGTCGCTACGAAGCGGTGTTGCGCTCACGGGGGGGCGGGGTGCAGGTTTCATTGTGGCTCGGAGCGGGCGCTGCAGCGGGGAGTGGGCGATGACGCGAGCGCTTTCGTGGTGGTGGTGTGTGGCTGTGCTCGCAGCGTGTGGCGCGTCCCGCCCCGTTGCCATCATGCCGGCCGAGCGCGTCGCCCCCGCGTCGCCCGTCGCTGCGCCCGATGGGCTCGATTTACGCATGGGGGCGGTGTCCGAGCAGCTCGGCGCCGCCGGTTTTGCGAGCGGTGACTTTCGTGCACGAGGGTTTCTGCCTGCCGGAGATAGGCGTGCCGAGCGCGTGGTCTTGCCCGCGTCGAGCTGCATCGCCCTCGTGGCCGTGGCGTCGGCCGGCATGGTCGATCTCGACGCCGGCATCTATCTGCCGGACGGGACGGCCTTGGCCGAAGACGACAATGCGGATGCCCATCCCGCGCTCACCCTCTGTACCGGCGCCGCAGCGCTGACGGTGTACTACACGCTGCACGCGTACCGCGGTGCCGGCGCCTTCGTCGTGTCGTCCTTCGTGCGACCGAGCCGGGCCGAAGACGTGCTCGCCGCGCCCGCTGCGGACGACACCCCTCGCCTCGCGCAGGAGCTGCGTAGCTCGCTCTCGAAGCGCGGCTTCGAGGACGAACAGCCCCCGCTCACACTCGACATCCCAGCGCGAGAGCAGCTTCGCGTCGCGGTCTCTCTCGAGGCTGGGCGCTGCTACACGTTTGCGGCGCAGGCCGAGGACGTGGCCCCGGAGCTGAGGCTCGTCGATGCCGACGACCACGAGTGGGGTCACGGTGCACCGGATGGCAGCCTGAGCGCGCTCCAGACTTGCGCCGCGGAGACGCGCGAGCTTTCGCTCTTGCTCGGCGCGCGTGGCGCATCG
>CAYNOM010000154.1:0-11415 GCA_964398415.1 uncultured Polyangiales bacterium
AGCTTCTTCAGCGATACCGAAGCCGTGATCATGAAAATGGTCCTCATCCTGATGCACTTCGCGCCCTACGGGGTGTTTGCCCTGTTGGCAAAGCTGTTTGCGGAGATGGGTATCGGCGCAATCATGGACCTGGCCGCGTACTTCTTTACCGTGCTGGGCGTACTGCTGTTCCACGGCCTGGTCAATTACAGCCTGCTGCTGAAGGTGCTTTCGGGAATGTCACCGCGCGTGATGTTGACCAAGATGCGCCCGGTCTGGGCCTTTGCCTTCAGCACCGCATCGTCCGGCGCCACATTGCCGGTCACCATGCGCACGGTCGAGCATCGCCTGGGGGTGCACAATACAGTCGGGGGCTTCACCGTGCCGCTGGGCGCCACCATCAACATGGACGGCACGGCGATCATGCAGGGCGTGGCCACCGTGTTCATCGCCAACGCCTACGACGTCACGCTGACCGGCGCTCAGCTCATGACCGTCATCCTGATGGCGACGCTGGCCTCCATCGGCACCGCAGGCGTTCCCGGCGTGGGGTTGATCATGCTGGCCGGCGTGCTCAGCCAGGTGGGGCTACCAGTCGAAGCCATCGGCCTCGTGATGGGGGTCGACCGCCTGCTCGACAAGAGCGAAGGTGAGCTCGATCTCGACACCTACTGGAACCCCTCGGCCGGACAGCACGACGGGCCGACGTGAGCGTCACGGCCCCGGACGTCAGCGTCGGGCGGCCGCGGCGCGGGCCTTGCGCGCCTCGTCGGCCAAGTACTCCTCATAGGTCATGTTGAGGTCGTAGTAGGTGTCGCCCGCGAGCTCGATGACGCGCGTGACGAGCGACTGCTGAAACTGCACGTCGTGGGAGCTGAGCATGATGCAGCCGGGGAACTTCTCGAGCCCGCTGTTGAGGGCCGTGATCGACTCGAGATCGAGGTGATTCGTCGGGCCGTCGAGCAAGAGCACGTTGGGCCCCTGAAGCATCATGCGCGCGAGCATGCAGCGCACCTTCTCACCGCCCGACAGCACACGCGCGCTCTTCTTCGTCTCCTCGCCCGAAAACAGCATGCGCCCGAGAAAGCTGCGAACGAAGCTCTCCTCTTGGTTCTCGCTGTACTGGCGCATCCAATCGATCAGGTTGAGATCGGTGTCGAAAAAGCGCGCGTTGTCCTTCGGGAAGTAGCCGAGCCCCACCGAGCGGCCCCAGCGCAGCTCTCCGGCATCCGGCGAAAGCTCGCCGGCGAGCACCGCGAGAAAGGCCGTTGTGGCCACGTCGTTGCCCGTCACCGCCACCTTCTCTCCCTTGGCCAGGGAGAAGCGCACGTTCTGAAACAAAGGCACGCCATCGACGCTCTTCGAGATGCCGTCGACGAACAGCACCTCCTTGCCGAGCTCGCGCTGCGCCTCGAAGACCACATAGGGGTACTTGCGCGACGAGGGCTTGATGTCGTCGAGCGTGATCTTGTCGAGCAGGGCCTTGCGGGACGTGGCCTGACGCGACTTGGAGGCGTTGGCGCTGAAGCGCTGGATGAAGGCCTTGAGCTCCTTGATCTTGTCTTCCTTGCGTCGGTTCGAGTCCTGACGCTGACGCAGCGCGAGCTGGCTCGTCTCGTACCAGAAGCTGTAGTTGCCCGTGTAGAGCGTCACTTTCTGGAAGTCGACATCGGCGATGTGGGTGCACACCTTGTCGAGAAAGTGTCGATCGTGGGAGACGACGATCACGGTGTTCTTGAAGTTGAGCAAGAACTCCTCGAGCCACAGGATCGAGTCGACGTCGAGGTGGTTCGTGGGCTCGTCGAGGAGCAGGATGTCGGGCTCCCCAAACAGCGCCTGCGCGAGCAAGACGCGCACCTTCTCGTCGTCGTCCAGCTCCACCACGCGCTTTTGATGCTTGTCTTCGGTGATGCCGAGGGCGCTGAGCAGGCTCGCCGCGTTCGACTCCGCGTTCCAGCCGTCGAGCTCGGCAAACTCACCCTCGAGCTCGGCAGCGCGCGTGCCGTCCTCGTCGCTCAGCTCGGGCTTCGCGTAGAGCGCGTCCTTCTCGATCATCACGTCGTAGAGGCGCTTGTGCCCCATGATGACGGCCGTGAGCGCCTCCACCTCGTTGTAGGCGAAGTGGTCCTGCTTGAGGACGTTGACGCGCTGATTGCCCGGCACGACCACGCGCCCGCTCGAAGGCTCTTGCTCGCCGGACAGGCAACGCAAGAAGGTCGATTTGCCGGCACCGTTCGCCCCGATCAGGCCATAACAGTTGCCGGGCGTGAACTTGATGTCCACGTTCTCGAACAAGGCGCGGCTGCCGAAAGACAGCGAGAGTTTCTCCGTAGCGATCATGGCTGGCTGACTCCGAGCCGTCCCCCCTACTTGCTCAGGGCGCTTCGCGCAAACCGGGACGCCCCCGCCGTCGCTCCGCCCCGTCGACGCCAGCGTTTACAAGACGCCCCCTACGCCGCAGATTGTCTCGCACTGGGAGCGCCCCGTCGGGGGCAGGGAGATCAGCATGCGCACGCTACGTAAAGCCAACGAACGCGGCCACGCGAACCACGGCTGGCTCGATTCGCACCACACGTTCTCGTTCGCGAGCTATTACGACCCGGCCCACATGGGCTTTCGCGCCCTGCGCGTCATCAACGACGACCGCGTCGCGCCAGGCCAGGGCTTCGGCACGCACCCCCATCGCGACATGGAGATCGTGTCCTACGTGCTCGAGGGCGCGCTCGAGCACCAAGACTCCATGGGCAACGGCTCCGTGATCGTGCCAGGTGACGTGCAGCGCATGAGCGCGGGCACCGGCGTCACGCACAGCGAATTCAACGCCTCGAAGGACGAAGAAGTCGGCTTTCTGCAGATCTGGCTCATGCCCAATCAACGCGGCCTGCCGCCAGGCTACGAGCAGAAGCGCTTCTCCGACGACGACAAGCGCGGCCGGCTGCGGCTCGTGGCCTCGCCCGACGGCGCCGAGGGCAGCGTCACCATCCACACCGACGCACGCCTCTACGCGGGCATCTTCGGTGCGGGCGAGAGCGCTACCCACCGCTTCGAACCTGGTCGACACGGCTATCTGCACGTGGCACGCGGCACCGTGCGCGTGGCCGATCACACCCTGAGCGCAGGCGATGGGCTCGCGCTGTCGGACGAAGCGGAGCTGCGCATCGACGGCATCGACCGGGGCGAAGCCCTCTTGTTCGATCTCGGCTGAATCCAAGCAAAGGGAGCAGGCAAAATGACCAAGCCCAATCTTCAGATCGTCGTGGCCAGCACGCGGCCCGGGCGCAAGGGCCCGAGTGTCGCAGCGTGGATGCTCGAGCGTGCGCACGCGCACGAAGCCTTCGACGCGAGCCTCACCGATCTCGCGGAGGTTTCGCTGCCGATCTTCGACGAGCCAGAGCACCCTCGCTTCGGACGCTACGTGCACGAGCACACGAAGAGGTTCAGCGCGCGCATCCTGGAAGCCGATGCCTTCGTGTTCGTGACCCCGGAATACAACTTCTCGATGCCGCCGGCGCTGCTCAACGCACTTCACTACCTCGCACGCGAGTGGGCCTACGCGCCCGTGGGCTTCGTAAGCTACGGCGGCGTGTCGGGAGGCACGCGCTCGGTGCAGATGGCCAAGCAGGTGGTCACCACGCTCAAGATGATGCCGATTCCCGAAGCGGTCGCTCTGCCCTTCTTCACCAAGCAGCTCTCCGACGATGGGCGCTTCGCCCCAGGCGAGATCCAAGACAAGGCCGCCGCCGCCATGCTCGACGAGCTTCTGCGTTGGACGAACGCCCTTACGGGTTTGCGCCGCGCGCAGGTGTAGATGGACGCGCACAGCACGGTGATCGATCTGGCACGAAAGCTCGCGCAGTCGGGCCACGGGGGCCTGCTCGCGCGGCGCCTCGACGCCCTGCCGGACGACACCGACCCCGATGCGATCGCCCTGTTCGCCGACATGCTCGAGTCGGGTGTGGCCGACACGCTCGGTGAGGCGCTCGCCACGGGACGCCTCGATCGCTGGGTTTTGGACACGTGCACGCAGCGCGAGGAGGAGGCGCTCGCACGACAGCTCGCCGCATGGCTCGGGCGCGGCACGCGCGGCGACGACGATCCGGCGCGCCTCGTCTGCGTGCCCCCACCACCCGATACGGAAGACGCGCTGCTGCTGTGGGCGCGTGAGCACGGCAGCATGGCCGAGCTCGCGTCGGATGCGTCCGAGGTGCTTCCGTGTGGCCCCGCCCTGGGCCGCTTCACGACGCTGCTCGACTGCGCCCTCGGCAGGGTAAACAGCGGGCCGACTTCTGCGAGCCTGCTCGAGCAGGTCGATGTCTCGAAGGAAGCCCTGCGTCACCTGCACGAGGCTGCCGAGCGCAGGGCGGCCCGGGACTTTCGCGCGACGCTCTGGGAGACGAGGCCGCCCAAGGGTTTGTTGCGCACGCTGGTCGAGCGCCTGCACGGCGTGCTGCGCGACACCCCGCTGGTGACGCTCGAGGCGCACACCTTCGTGCCTGCGCGACCTGTCACGCTCGACGTGAGCTCGGGCCGGGCCGAGGGCAGCCTGTTGAGCCGCGAAGGCGAGGTGCTCAGCGTGCGGCTGAGGCTCTCCGGCTACGAGCAGCGCGCGCTCGACGGCAGCTGTTCGAGTTGCCGCGCGCAGCCCTGCGTTCACGTGCGCGCGCTCTCGGCGCGCCTGCTCGACGCGGCGCTCTTGCCCGACGACCGCCTGCACCCTGCGCTCGTCGCGCTCACGGCCGAGCCATCCTGGAAGCGCTTCATCCGTCACGTGGCCCACCACGAGCCCGCCGTGACACAACGCCCCGAGGGAAAGCTCGGCTTTCGCCTCGAGCGCACGGCCGAGCGCCTGAAGGTGGGCGTGATGCTGCACAAGCCCATGCCTTCAGGAGGCCTCTCGAAGGGCAAGCTCATCGCCGCCGCGCGGGCGCTTCACACGCCGTTCTGCACGGACGTCGACCGGCCGGTGCTCGAGGCGCTGTGCCTCGGCGGTCGGGGCACCTCCGGTCAGCCCGTGCAGGCAGACCTCGCGGTGCTGCGTGCGCTCAGCGAGCATCCCGTGGTGGGATGGCTCGACGGCGAGGATGTGCGCCTCGCGGAGAAACCGCTGCGCTTCGAGCTGCGCGAGCAGCCCGAGGGCCTCGAGCCTCGGCTCAGCCTGGCCGGGAAGGTCATCGCGCCCGCGGGCGTCGCCCTCGACGTGCCCTACTTGATCGAGCACGAGCCGAGCACGCGCACGCTGTGGTTTGCGCCGCTGTCGCCCCAGCTCAAGCAGCTCATTCGCGCGCTCGAAGGCCCTGTCTGGTCAGGAAATCGCGGCTCCGAAGCAACTCCTCTTGCGCATCGTGCCCACGGTGCAGGAGGGCATCGACGTGCGCCTGTGCATGCGCGCCCTTCCGCTCGGCGCGCTGTGGCCGCCGGGCCAGGGGCCAGCCCGCGTGCACGGCCTCGTGGAGGGCAAGCAGATCTACGCGCGCCGCGACCTCGATCGCGAGCGCCTGAGCGCCATGCACCTCCTCGACATCCTCGAGCTGCACACGTTCCCGCAGCTCGAGCCCTTCTGCTACCGCATCGAGGATCCCCAAGACGCCCTCGAGCTGTTGTCGAAGGCCGCACGCGCGACCGACGAGCTCACGCTCGAGTGGTCGGAGCGCGCGCGGCGCATGAGCTTTGCGCCTCCGATCCGGCACGCCGACCTGAGCATTCAGCTCTTCAAGCGCGGCCGTTGGCTCGAGCTCGAGGGAGGCGCAAAGAGCGGCGAGGTGCCAGTCCCGGTCAGCACGCTCTTGTCTGCAGCACGGCGCGGCGAGCGCTTCGTGCGCATCGAGGGCAACGACTACGCCGAGATCGAGCGCGAGCTCTTCGAGCGCCTCGAGGCGGCGCAGCGAGGGCTCGATGCGCTCGACGCGCGTGCCCTGCGCAAGCTGTGCCGTTCGAGCGCGCCTTGGCTCGAGCGCAGCTTGCGCGGTGGCTTCGAGCCAGGCGACGAGCCCAGCGCCAGCTTTCTCGCAGATGCGCTCGATCAAAGCCGAGGCGCAGCGATCGAGCTCGAGCCACGCTGGCAGGCTCTGTTGCGACCTTACCAAGCGGACGGAGCACGCTGGTTGATGTGGATGGCGCGTTGGGCTCCCGGAGCCTGCCTCGCCGACGAGATGGGCCTCGGCAAGACGCTGCAGGCGCTGTGTCTGCTCGACGCGCGACAGGCCCTCGGGCCCGCGCTCGTGGTGGCACCCACCTCCGTCGCGTCGCAGTGGGTCGACGAGCTCGCTCGCTTCTCGAGCGAGCGCGACGTACGCCCTTACCAAGGCAAAGCGCGCGAGAACGCGCTCATCGACGTGGGCCCGGGCGTCGTCGTCGTCACGAGCTACGACCTCTTGCAGCGCGACTTCGCGCGCTTCGAGGGCATCCGCTTCGCGACGCAGGTGCTCGATGAGGCGCAGTGGATCAAAAATGCCCGCACCCAGCGCGCCGAGAGCGCCACGGGCATCGACGCCGACTTTCGCGTCGCGCTCAGCGGCACCCCCATCGAAAATCGCCTGGGCGACCTGTGGAGCCTGTTTCACGCCATCGCGCCTGGGCTACTCGGAAGCTGGTCGCGCTTTCGCGCGCGCTTCGCGGTGCCCATCGAGCGCTATCAGGACGAGGCGCGGATGGCGGCGCTGCGCGACATCGTCTCGCCCTTCATGCTGCGCCGCACGAAAGACGACGTGGAAAAGGAGCTGCCTCTGCGCACGGAGATCATCCACCGCATCGAGCTCTCCCACGCCGAACGTGATCTCTACGCGGCGGCCGTGGTCGAGGCGCGCCGCGCGCTCGGTAAGCGCAAGCGTCACGAGGCGTCGCGCACGATCCAGATCCTCGCCGAGCTGACTCGCCTTCGACAGCTCGCCTGCCACCCGCGCCTCGTGTTGAAGGAGAGCGACGTGGGCTCGACCAAGCTGCGCACCCTCGTGACCTTGCTCGACGACATCTTGCCGCGCGGACATCGCGTGCTCGTGTTCAGCCAGTTCACGAGCCACCTATCGCTCGTGCGCGAGGCCCTGCGCGAGCGCGGACGGGAGCCCTTGTACCTCGACGGTCAGACGCCCGCGGCCGAACGGTCGCGTCTCGTCGCACGCTTTCAGGCCGGCGAAGAGGCCGTCTTTCTGATCTCGCTCAAAGCTGGCGGCGCGGGCCTCAACCTGACGGCCGCCGACTACGTCGTGCACCTCGACCCGTGGTGGAATCCTGCCGCCGAGGATCAAGCGAGCGACCGCGCCCACCGCATCGGACAAACGCGCCCCGTCACCGTCGTCAAGCTCGTCTCCGAAGACACCATCGAAGAGAAGGTGGTGGCGCTCCATGCCCACAAGCGTGAGCTCGCCGAGGCCATCGTCTCAGACCAGGCCTCTCCCACACCCCTCGACGAGCAAACCCTCGAGCTGTTGCTCGGCGCTTGAGCGCGCGCAGCGCGGCTGCGTTATGCTGCGCTCGATCCGGGGGAGAGCGATGGCGAACGACGAAAGCCGCACGCGCGGCAGGGCCGTGTGCGCACAGGTGGGCTTCGTCACCATGGGACTCCTCACGTCCCTCGCGTGCCCAGGCTGCGAGGAGGCCAACGAGGCCGAGCCCGCGCGCGACGCTGGCATGCGCGACGGCGCGCAAGGGATGCCCGCCGACGCCGGCCAAGAATCGGATGCGGATGCGGCGAGCGATGCGGCCACAGACGACGCAGGCTCGGCGCCCCGCTTCTCGACGGGTGTGCCCACGTGGCTGCCGATCACCGAAGTGGGTTTTGGCAACGACGGGCGCAGTGCGCTCATCAAGGCCACGATCCCCGCGGCGCAGCGCTACGTGGCCCTGCGCGTGACGCCCGACTGGTTTGGCGCCAGTCCTGAAGATCCCAGCACCTGCTACCAACTCGAGCAGGTCAGCGCAGGCGATCATCCCTGGGTGGCCCAAGCATCTTCGATGAGTGACTACGGCGAGATCTGTCTCGACTGCACGCAGCGTGTTCAGGTGCTGCCGGGCTTCGGGGCGTACGTCTTTCCCAACGACGGAAGCGCCCTGACGTCAGGCTTCGAGCTAGCGTTTCGTGTGGCTCTGCGCGATTGCGCGACGCTTTCGCGCGGCGACGCGACGTTCAATCCCGACGCTCCGACCTTCGCGGCGGTCGAGTACGCCGTCGAGCCTTGGGCCGAGCCCGACGTGCCTGCCAAGCTGCCCTTGCGCGTGGCCGTGGCAGACGAGCTGAGCACGCTCTCGGCCGCGACACTCGAAGCGAGTCCGCTGTGGCAGGCGGCCGTCGCGACGCTGCAGCAACTCTACGCAACCGCTGCCATCACCCCGGAGATCGAAGCTGTGGTGGCCGTGCGCTCGGAGCTAGGCGGCGCGCCCCTGCGCTTCGGTCCCGGTCAGATGCGAGAGCTCGACCGACTGTCGCGCACCGCACGCGACGCCATGGGCGACGGCGACGGAGCGGGTCCGTTCGTGCCCGTCGTGCTCTTGCCCTGCATGGAGCGCGTGCTCAAGGGCCAGAGCACGCCCCTGCTCGGCTACACACCGCGCATCCCGGGCGGCCTGCAAGGCGCGGCCGATCACGCAGCCATGGCCGACGGCCTGTTCATTCAAGCCGGCAGCTGCGATCCCGGCGCGCCGCTGTCGAGCCCCTGGAGCAGCGATGCGGCCGAGGTCGCGGGCGCGCGTCTCGGCGTGCTGCTCGCACACGAGCTCGGCCACTACCTCGGGCTCCATCACGCCGACACGAGCGCGGGTGCGCACATGCAGGATGCCGACGAGGCGTCTTCCGACAACGTGATGGTCAGCCTTCCCACCGCGGTCGCAGTCACGAGCGCAGCGTTCACGGAGGGTCAACGCGCAGTCCTGCGCACCCATCCGCACCTACGCCTGCTTCTGCCGTAGTTCACACTGAACGCATTTATTCGTCCTTACTGTTTTTGACGCATCGGATCGTCCTCAACCCAGGGTAGCCTTGGAGCATGCGCCCTGCGTCTCGCGACGACGCGCGGGAGCAGCGGGTGGAGTGGGGGGGGCATGCGAGAAGTGGGGAGCCGAGGGGCCGCCTATGGCGGCGGGCTGTTCTTGTGCGCGCTGAGTCTGTCTGGCTGCACGGAGGACTTGAAGTGCGGTGAAGGAACCCGAAACCAGGGCGGCATTTGCGTGAGCGCAAACGGCGACGAGGGCGACGGCCCGAACGCTGGGCCGGCCGTGGCCTGCGGTGCAGGCACCGTGCTCAGCGACGGCGTCTGTATCCTTGGAGACCCAGGCGTGCCCGACGCCGGACCGGGTGAGCCCGTCACTCCCGAAGAGGAGGCCCTGCGCGCCCTCGCCGAGCGGCAAGCACTCGCACGTGGCTACGTCGGTGGCGTATCGGTCGCAGACGCGTCGTTTCAGACGCGTAGCGGCATCCCGATGTACATCGGCTACCCGCTCACGCTCGAAGCCCAGCTCTCGGTCGTGAACGCCGAGCCCTTCCGAACCCACACCTACTTCGGGCTCGAGAACAAGAGCGGAGACAAGGCGTGCGTCATCGGTCGCGTCGAGACCGACTTTCAGCTCGAAGCCTTCGATCAAGCCGACAAGGCCAACGCCGCGCGCACGCTTCAGGAGCCGCCGCCGAGCAGCTTTGCGAGCTGCAGCGATGAAAAGGCCTGCGAAGACGCCGCGGAGACCTGTCAGCAGATCATGATGGATCCCTCGGATCCGAGCGCGGGCTCGAGCTCCGCGTGCGTGCGCGTCGTCGACGACAAGGCAGAAGCAGCGCCGCTGACCGCACGCGACTTCGGGACGCGTAAGGACGGGCAGATCCGTCTGAGCAAGGAGGTCATCCTGCCCGAGGGGTGCGCGGCGCTCGTCGGCGAAGACGACCTCAATCTGTGGATCGTGTTCGATCCCTTCGCCGACACCACGCTCGCGGGCCGCGAGCTGCCCGAGATCCCGACCCGCGTCGACCTCGAGGCTGCGCTCGCGTTCATGCGTGCCCAGCGCTTGCCCTATCGGAGCTGCGGCGACGCCGCCTCGATGCCGAAGGAAGCTGCCGGCTGCGACACCGGAGTCACCGCGCTCGCAAACCCCGGCCTCGACTGGGACGTTCGCAAGGTCGATCTCGAGACCGCACTGCTCGACATGCGAGCGCGTGAGGCGCGCGGCGGCGACGAGCCCACCTTCGCCATCGGCGAGGAGCAGCCGGAGCGCACCATGCCCCTGCCCGACGGAGACGGCGTCGACGCCGAAGTCGACCTCACCGCATGGGTGGAGACCTCGGTGTACGGTGCCGCCTCTACGGAGGACGCCGAAGAGCTGCTCGATGCGGCGGTAGACGTCAGTTTTGCCATCGCTCCGCGCCTCGCCGCCGACGACCCTGCCGCTGCGGACGCCGACAACGGCTTCATGAAGCTCGAGATCGCTACGCTCGAGATCGCGAAGGCGGGCGACGGCGAGGTGCTCGATCAGCTCGAAGAGCTCGTCGTCGCCGCGACGCAGAACGCGACGCTCGCCTACAACAGCTACCCGCTGATCGTCCCCGACGCCGTGCGCACGAAGATCACCGAGGGAAGCTGGGCCGGGTTCGAACAGTTCTTGCTCCGGGTCTGCGAACAGCCGAGCTTCAGCGAGGCCGAGGTCGCGGGGACCGGCCTCGACAACAACTGCCGCACCATCGGTCTCATCGTCGACCGCGGCGAGCAGCCTCCCGCCGAGGAGGGCCCCGTCGGTGCCGCCACGACCTGCCCCGGCGCCATCGCCGAATACGGCCAGCTCACCGCGCAGCTCGAGAACCTGCGCGCCGAGAGCGACCTCGGCAAGTACTACGTGCTGAGCTGTACGGACACCCACTACAAATCGGCCCAGACCATCTGCGCAAAGGCGACGGGCGTGTTCCGCGAGATTGGGTGTGCCATCCGAAACGGCTGCGAGAGCGCTACGTCGCTGAGCACGAACCTGACCCAGTTCCAGAACAACTGCCAGGCGCTCGCCACCGAGCTCACCAGCACGTTCCTCAGGCATTGCACCACGAGCGAGTGTTTCAGGACGCTGTACACGCACTGCCTCAACGAACGCCTCGATACACGCTTCGAGCTGCGTCGCTACGACATCGCCCCGGGCAGCCGCCGCGTGACCACGATCCCCGATGACGGAAAGCTCGCGGACATCGTCGGCACCCACAAGCTGCAGCAGCGCAACGTGGAAGTCGCACGCAAGAACACCTGGAACGAGGTCACGCGGCTGTGCGCCGCACCGAAGGGCGGCTACGGCAACGTGGTCGGCCAGAGCTTCGTCGACCTGGGCCGCACGTACAGCACGGGTCCCTCGAGCTTCAACTTCTTCTTCGAGGCCGGGTTTCGCAACCGGATCCGAGAAAACCCCGACAACGCCGCCGACTACGGCATCGAGGTGGGCCCCTACATGACCTCGGGCGTGCGCAGCAGCTCGACCGGCTTC
>CAYNOM010000155.1:0-7100 GCA_964398415.1 uncultured Polyangiales bacterium
GGCGGCAGGCGCAGCCGCAGCACGTCGAGCCGGAAGAAGAGGTCTTTGCGAAAGCGCCCTCGCATCGCGTCGGCCTCGAGGTCGCGATGGGTGGCGGCGATCACGCGCGCGGCGAACGGCACCTCGTTGTCGCTGCCCACGGGGCGCACCGTTCGCTGCTGCAGTGCGCGCAGCAGGTGGCCCTGGACGGAGAGGGGCATCTCACCGACTTCGTCGAGAAACAGCGTGCCTGCGCCCGCGCGCACGAACAGGCCCTCGCGGTCCTGGCGGGCATCGGTGAACGCACCGCGCACGTGACCGAAGAGCTCACTCTCGAGTAGGGTCTCGGGCAGGCCTGCGCAATTGACGGCCACGAAGGGCTCGTCGCGGCGTGCGCTCGCATGGTGTGTCGCGCGCGCCACGAGCTCCTTGCCCGTGCCGCTTTCGCCCAGGATGAGCATCGTGCAGCTGGACTGCGCAGCGCGCGCCACGGCTGTACGCACATGGCGGATGGATGGGCTCGCCCCGATGATGGCGCGCTGCAAAGGGGCAAAGCCCGCAGACGTGCGGCACAGGCTCAGGGCCGCGAGCGACTCGTCGACCTCCGCAGAGCTCGTGCCGATGGGCAGAATCTCGAAGGCCGAGGTCTGGCTCGCCGCCACGGCGACCTCGGGGCGACTCACGTCGGCGATCAGGACGAAGGGGCGGCTCAGATCCCTCAGGGTCTCGCAGCACTCGACGGTCTCCTCCGGCCCCAAGCGGGAGAGGTCGATGACCGCAGGCTCAGCTTCCATGACATGACCCATACGGGTGCCACCCTCCGCGGGCACCAGAAGGAGGTCTGCGCTCTGGGGCAGACTCAGACGCGTTCCGGGCACCCGATTCGTTCGATGCTAGCGCAGCCGTGTCAACTCTGCACGTTCGGATGCGGCCGAGTGCGCGGTCATGCAATACGTATCGAGCGGGAGCTGGTCAAAATAGACCAAGGGCGTCAGTCCGAAGCAACAGGTCCTCTCCCGCTCTAGGCTGCGTTCTCGAAGCGCAGGATGTCGAGCTCGGCAAAGCGCGCGCGCTGTCGCTCGGAGAGCAGCCCGATGCGTCGCACGGCAGGCACGATGCGCGAGAAGAGCATCATGCGGAACTGCTTTTGCACCGCGTTGTTGAAGGTGATCTCCATGCAACGCTCCACGGGCAGCCCCATCTTCTCCCAGACTTCTTGGAACAGGAATCGATCGCGCATCATACGCGCGGCTTCGTAGACGAAGTCTTCGCGTTCGTGACGCTCGCTCTCCTTCATCCCGCGGTACACCTCGTCGAGTGAGAGCACGCCGAAGGCCACGTGGCGCGCTTCATCGCGAATGACCGCGTCGGTGAGGCTCTTGAGCAGCGGCTCGGTCATCGTGTCGCGGGTGACCGTGAAGGCAGCGAGTGCGAGACCCTCGACCATGATCTGCATGCCGAGCAGCTTCATGTCCCAGCGCGAGTCCTTGAGGATGAGATCCAGCAGGCTGCGCAGGTGGGGGTTGATGGCGTAGGAGAAGCCGACCTTCTGGTGCAGGTAGCGCTCGAAGACGTCGACGTGGCGTGCTTCGTCGGCCACCTGCGTCGATGCGTAGAGCTTCGAGTCGATGTCGGGCACCGAGCTCACGAGCTGCGCGGCGGCCAACATGGCGCCCTGCTCGCCGTGCAAGAACTGCGACTGGGCCCAGGCGGTGAGCTCGGCGCGTAGCTTTCTGTGCTCAGCCTCGTTCAGGCGTCCGTAGACCTCCGATCCGAACAGCGGATGCATCATCTCCGGCATGGCGAGCTTCTCGACGTCGACGTCGATCGACCAGTCGAGCTCGGTGTCGGCGGCCCACTGTGCATGGGTGGCTTTGACGTACAGATCCCTCAGGTCTGCGCGGGCGTGCTCGTACCCGAAGTTGAAGGACACATCGAGCGACACCTCGAAGTGCTCGAGACTGCGCGTGCCCGACTTGGCTGAAGACATGGTTTCCTCCCCGAGCCACCGAGTACTGCAAAAAACGTGCATACGCCTCTGGGCGCGCGGTTGCAGGGGTTCGGTAATTTGGATCGCGAAGGACGGACGTTTTCTGGCACCCTGCGTGCGAAGAACGGCGCACCGTACGCAAGCGTTGCGGGGTCAGGCCGCGCGCGACTCGACGAGCTCGAGCAGGCTGCGGATCACGCGCACGTCGGGTACGTCGCGCTCGCCGCTGCGCTCGAGCCACACGCCCTGCATGCCGCAGCTCACGGCGGCGCGTGCGTCGCGCTCGAGGTGATCGCCGACCATCACGCACTCGCTCGGCAAGACGGCCAGGGCCTCTGCAGCCTCGAGGAAGAGGTCGGGGGCAGGCTTGCCAAGGCTGCCCGGTGAGGGCGTCGCGACGACCTCGAAGCGATCCAGGATGCCGGTGCGCCTCAGCTTGTCGTGCTGCACGCCCGCGCTGCCGTTCGAGACGATGCCGAGCCGCACGCCCGCAAGCTGCGCAAGGCAGGGTAGGACGTCGTCGAACAACACGAGGCTCCGCTCGTAAACCACGAGGTAGTCGGCGAAGACCTGCTCGACGTCCTCTTCGTTCGTGTCCTTTCCGAACATGGCGCGCACGCGAAAGTGTCGCTGGCCACGGGGCGACAGCTGCCCGCTGGCGAATTTGTCCATGGCGAGCTCCGTGAGCTCGAGCCAGCGCTTGCGAAAGGCGGGCAGGGCGAGCTCCGTGCGCGCGCCGTGGCGTGCGTAAAGCCCCTCGATGGCCCTCGTGGCGGCGCCCGTATGATCGAGGAGGGTGTCGTCGAGGTCGAACAGAACGGCCTTCACCACACTAGCGTTGGGCCGCGCCGTAAGGAATTCAAGCCCGTAGGTCGCGGCGCCCCCCACCACGGCGAAAGGCCGCACCGCGCGCGCGATGCAGCCCACCATGGTCCGCTCGGCTCGATCAAGCCTTGGCGGGGCTGGTTTCGGTGGCCGAGTAGGCCGACGCGTTCTCGCCACCACCACCCGAGACGCCGTGGCGTGTGCCGCCGCCGAAGTCGTAGGCATGCATGCCGTGCTCGCCGAAGTCGAGGCCCTCGGTCTCCTCTTCGGGGTCCACGCGCAGGCCCATCAGTGCCTTCGTGATGCTGAAGAGAATGAAGGCTGCCACCACGGTGAAGGCGCCGTACACGCCCACGCCGATGAGCTGCGTGACGAAGGAGTGATCGGGATTCGTCGAGAAGATACCCACGGCGAGCGTGCCCCAGACGCCGCACACGAGGTGCACCGAGGTGGCGCCGACCGGGTCGTCGATCTTGATCTTGTCGAACATGATCACCGAGCCGACCACGAGGCCACCTGCCACGAGGCCGACCACGATGGCGTTGAGCGGGCTGATGACGTCGGCGCCCGCCGTGATGCCCACGAGGCCTGCGAGCACGCCGTTCAGTGTCATGGAAAGGTCGGGCTTGTTCGACAGAAAGGAGTAGGCGATCACCGAGCCCACGGCACCCGCGGCCGCTGCGAGCGAGGTGGTGACGAGCACGAGCGAGGTGAGCTCGGGGTTGGCAGAGAGCACCGAACCGCCGTTGAAGCCGAACCAGCCGAGCCAGAGCAAGAACACGCCGGTCACCGCCATCGGCATGTTGCTGCCGGGAATGGGGTTGACGCTGCCGTCCTTGCCGTACTTGCCGATGCGCGCGCCAAGCATCCACGCACCGACCAGCGCGGCCCAGCCGCCCACCGAGTGCACGAGCGTCGAGCCTGCGAAGTCGTAGAAGCCCATCTGATCGAGAAAGCCCTTGCCCCACTTCCAGGAGCCGGCGATCGGATACACGAAGGCGACGAACAAGGTCGAGAAGAACAGAAAGCTCTTGAGCTTCACGCGCTCGGCCACGGCGCCCGACACGATGGTGGCGCAGGTGGCGGCGAACATTCCCTGGAACAAGAAGTCGGTCCAGTACGTGTAGCCGCCCGACGCGTAGCCCGTGCCCATGCCGCCCTCGGGAGGCGTGAGGCCGAAGCCGGCGAAGCCGAGGTAGCCGTTGAACTCGCCGGGGTACATCAGGTTGAAGCCCACTACGAAGTAGGTGAGCAGGCCGATGCAGGGAATCAGCGTGTTCTTGAACAGGATGTTGACCGTGTTCTTCGAGCGGCAGAGTGCGGACTCGAGCGCGGCGAAGCCCAAGTGCATGATGAAGACGAGCCCCGTCGCGAGCATCATCCACACGTTGTTCGCGATGAACTCGCCCTGCGAAATCTCCGCATCTTCGGCGAACGCGACGGCGGGGAGCAGCAGCGCCGCGAGCGCGGGCAACCATGTTTTCAGGTGACGATGCATGCGGTTCTCCAGCTGAGAGGCCACGGCGGCCGGGTCTTTGCGCCACGGGCTCTGCGTGGCGTAGTAGGGATGAGTGTGCGGAGAGCGCATTTCGCGATGGTTTCGCGCCGGCTAAAACGCGAAAAAAAGAGCGGCCCGATTCCGCAGAATGGGCCGCTCCTCGCTGCAATGGTGCCCTCGATCACTCGGCGTGGGCTTCGCCCAAAACGCCCGCGTGATGGCCGTGGCTGTCGCCCGTGCTGAGCATGCCGCCCGAACCCTGCAGCAAGTAGCCCTGCTCACCATGCAAGTTGACGTCGAGGCCCTCGCGCTCGATGTCGGCGTCGACGCGGAGCCCCATGGTGGCGTCGAGCAGCTTGAGCAGGATGAAGGTCACGAGCATCGAGTACAGCGCCGTGGCACCCGCGCCGATGACCTGCTCTACGAACAGCTCGACGTTGCCGTACAAGAGCCCGTCCTTGCCCGCGGGGTTCCACACCGTGGTGGCCAGAACGCCGGTCAGCAGCGCACCGAGCAGCCCGCCGATGCCGTGCACACCGAAGGCGTCGAGCGCGTCGTCGTAGCCGAAGCGGCTCTTCAGCATCACGCCGCCGAAGCACACGGCGCCCGCGATGAGGCCGAGAGCGACCGCGCCCATCGGGCTCACGAAGCCCGCGGCTGGCGTGATGCAGACGAGGCCTGCAACGAGACCCGAAGCCACGCCCAGCGCGGTGGGCTTGCCCTGCTTCAAGTACTCGACGATGGCCCAGGAAACGGCGCCCGCGCCCGCTGCGACGTGCGTATTGACGAGTGCCAACGTGGCCGAATCGCCGGCCGTGAGCGCGCTGCCTGCGTTGAAGCCGAACCACCCGAACCACAGAAGCCCCGCGCCTGTGAGCGTCATGGTGAGGTTGTGGGGTGGCGAGGGCCGGTTGCGCTTGCCGAGCACGATGGCGAATACGAGAGCGCTGAAGCCGGCCGTCATGTGCACCACGGTGCCACCCGCGAAGTCGAGGGCACCGCGCTGAAACAGAAAGCCGTCTGGATGCCACACCCAGTGGCACACCGGGTCGTAGACGAGCGTCGCCCAGAGCAAGCTGAACACCACGTAGGTGGAGAACTTGAGACGCTCCGCGAAGGCGCCCGAGATCAATGCCGGGGTGATCACGGCGAACATCATCTGGAACGCCATGAACAAGAGGTGCGGGATCGTCATGCCCTCGCGTGGCGCAAAGCCCACGCCGTTCAGCAGTGCGTGATCGAAGCCACCGATGATGCCGCCCAGCGAGGGGCCAAAGGCGAGCGAGTAGCCGATCACGACCCACTGGATGGTCATGATGCCGAGGGCGACGAAGCTATGCATGAACGTCGAGAGCACGTTTCGCCCGTGCACCATGCCGCCGTAAAACAGGGCAAGGCCGGGCGTCATCAGCAACACGAGCCCACAACACGTAAGTAACCAGGCGGTATCCGCAGCGTTAACACTCATCGACGAACCTCCACGCTGCGCGCAGCCTATGGTGTAGTTGTTTCGCGCGCGTTTCGGCGGCGTAAGCACGACGTTGCGCGTGCCGAGTCGACACACGCGAGGGGGGCGGCCGAGCTCAGCGCGAAAGCTCGCGCGCGCGCCGCTCCTCGTGCTGCGCTTGGTTGGGACGACCGAGCGCGTCGAGGATCTTTCCGTATAGGCGCCGGTACTCGGCGCGCCTTGGCCGCAGCTGCACTGCGCGCGCCACCCAGCCTTCGGCGCCCGACAGGTTGCCCTGGGCGAAGCGGATGCGGGCCATGGCGAAAGCGGGATGGGGGTTCTTCTCGTCGAGCTCGAAGGCGTGTCCGTACAGCGCCTCGGCAAAGGCGGTGTCGCCCTCCCTCTCGGCCTGGCTCGCGCGCTCGAACAGGTAATCGGATGCCGCGTCGGCGTTCTTCGGCATCGAGGCCAGCATGGCGTTCATGCGCTCGGCCAAGGAGGGCGGGCGCAGAGCCTCCGGCGGCGGGGCGGTCGGGGCGAGCTGTGCGGCCACAGGGGCAGGTTCGGCGAGCAGCGCGAGGGCAGGCCGCGGGGGCGCTTGGGCGGCGCGCGCGGGGGCGTCCTGGCGTAGGTAACGGGCCAAGCCGACGCCTGCAGCGATGAGCATCAGTGCGAAGGCGATGAGGCTCAGGCGCGTGCGTCGCGCGGGCTCACGGGGTTCACCCTCAGACGGACTGAAGAGGCCCTGCGGTGCCGAGGGCAGGCTCGTGGCGCCGAGGGCCAACTGCAAGAGCGACGAGGTGTACTCTTCTGGCTCGTCGTCGGAGAGAGCGGGACGTGACGGCCGGCTCGATGGGCGTGGGTTGCCTTCGGGCGCGGCGAGCGAGGCCGGGGGCGGAGCTGCCGTGGGCTTTGTCGCTGCCTCGCCTGCTTCTGCCGCGGGGGGCGCGCTCGGCCTGGGCCGCTGGCTCGGCCTGGGCAACCCGAACGCCGAAGGCCGCACGCTGGCGCGCGGTGGGCGCTCGCTCGCGCTCGGTGGGCGCTCGCTCGCGGGTGTGTTGTCTGGAACGCCACGTGCCGGCGGCTTCGAGTGCGTCGCGTCGACGCGCACGCGGTACTCCGACTGACTCGGTTCCGGCGGCTCCGAGGGCTTGGCCTCATTCTGCGCCTGCGGTGGGGAACCGCTTTCGATCTCGTGCTGCTGCGCCATCGTCCGCGTTAGTCGGCATCATGCACCGAACCTCGCACGGCGGTGACCCGAAAAAGCCGTCTTGTGCGACGGCTTGTAGACGCGGGTCACGTGAACGGTGAAATCGTTCATGATGCTGAGCGGTACGTCGGCTCTCAGGCCAGCAGATCGT
>CAYNOM010000155.1:7110-11414 GCA_964398415.1 uncultured Polyangiales bacterium
GTGCTCGACCAGATCTGGAGGCAAGACCGGAGGCTCACGACCGACTGCGTAGCAGCCGAGAATCACCTCCGCGGTGCGCTCGATGATCTGGGTGATGTCTGCTGCGCGACGCAGGGAGCGGGCTGCGACGATCAGGCCGTGGTTCTGCATCAGGACGCCCCAGCCCGCGCCGAGGGCCTCTACCACCGCGTCGGCCAGGGCCTCGGTGCCCGGCATGATGAAGGGCACCCGACCGATGCGCGCGACGAAGGCGGCTTCGAGGGAGATCGGCAGAAAGGGCAGGCCCGCGTTGACGAGGGTCGTGGACTTGGGCGCGTGACAGTGCACGACGGTGACCACATCAGGACGCGCACGCAGGATCGCCGCATGCACGCACGCCTCGCTCGAGGGGGCACGGGCACCGGGATAGACGCCGCGGCCCTGGGCGTCCATGCGCACGAGGATCTCCGGCGACAGCTCACCCTTGAACATGCCGCTCGGCGTGATCCACGCATGGCTCGGGTCGTCCGAGCAGCGCGCGCTCACGTTGCCGCCCGTCGCCGTGATCAGCTGAAAACGATACAGCTCGTCGATCACGTCGCACATCTCTCGTCGCACATCGGCCATGGCCCGCTTTTTGAGCCGCCCCCGCGTCGGGGGCAAGCGGGCATGCCCGTGCTACGCCCTCGAACATGGTGGAGAACAAGGGGCCGCTGGCCGGCTTTCGCATCCTCGAGATCGGCGCCATCGGGCCTGGGCCCTTTTGCGCGATGTTGCTCGCAGACCTCGGCGCCGAGGTGATCCGTGTCGATCGCAGCGCCGGCAAGGCGAACGAGGCCGTCAGTGACACGCCGCTCCTGGCGCGCGGGCGTCGCTCGATCGCGCTCGATCTCAAGCATCCCGACGGGCTTCGCACGCTGCTGCGGCTCGTCGACGGCGCCGATGGCTTGATCGAGGGCTTTCGCCCCGGAGTTACCGAGCGCCTCGGCTTCGGTCCCGACGTCTGCCTGGCCAGAAATCCAGGCCTCGTGTACGGACGCATGACGGGCTGGGGGCAAGATGGGCCGCTCGCGCTCACGGCGGGCCACGACATCAACTACATCGCGCTGAGCGGTGTGCTCGCGGCCGTGGGTCGGGCCGGCGAAAAGCCCGTGCCGCCGCTCAACTTGGTGGGCGACTTCGGCGGTGGCGGGATGTTGCTCGCCCTGGGCATGCTCGCAGCCCTGCTCGAACGCTCGCGCTCAGGTAAGGGTCAGGTCGTCGACGCAGCGATGGTCGAGGGCGCGTCGCTGCTCGCCACCATGTTTCACGAGATGCTGGGCAAGGGCTTCACCCACGCGCGCGGCACCAACTTGCTCGATGGCGGTGCGCCGTTCTACGACGTGTACGAGACGCGCGATGGCAAGCATGTCTGCTTCGGTTCGCTCGAGCCCAAGTTCTTCGCCGAGCTCGTGCAACGCCTGGGCCTCGAAGGCGTCGACCTCGCAAGGCAAAACGATCGCGAGACCTGGCCCACGTTGCGCGCCCAGATCGAGCGCCGCGTGCGAGAAAAGACGCGCGCCGAGTGGGAAGCGGTGTTCGAGGGCAGCGACGCGTGCTTTGCGCCCGTGCTCGACTTCGACGAGGCGAAGCACCATCCGCACACCGTTGCGCGTGCTGCCTACGTCGAGGTGGGGTCTGTGATGCAGCCCGCTCCCGCGCCGCGCTTTTCGCGCAGTAGGGTCTTTGTGAGCCGCCCCTACGCGACCCCGGGTGAGCACGGTCGCGAGATCCTCTGCGAGGCCGGCTTCTCTGACGAGGAGATCGCGCGACTCGTCACCGCGCGCGCCCTGCTCACGCTCGACTGAGTGGACACCCCTACAGCTCGACGAAGACGCGCTCGCCCTCGACGCTGACTGGATAGGTCTTCACGCAGTCTTTGCCGATCAGGCCGCCGAGCAACCACGCCTTCTTGTCCATGCGTCCCGTCTTCACGTCGAAGCGAGCACCGTGAAACGCGCAGGTGATGCGCTCGCCGTCGAACTTGCCGTTGCTGAGGGGCAGGTTGAGGTGCGCGCAGCGATTGTGCAGCGCCAGCACCCCCGTCGCGGTGCGGAACAACAAGAGCGCCGTACCCTCGATCTTGAAGGCTTTCTTGTCGCCCTCGGGCAGCTCACTCAGCGCGCAGACGTCGTGTTTTGCCATGGTGCATTCTCCTCTGAGCACGCCGACTCCAAGCGGGGGCGGTGTGCCAAGTCATGGGGTTTGGGGGGGAGCGGCCGCGTTGTCACGCGCCTTGCTCGCGCTGGCCACGATGCCTTTCACATCCAGGGCATCGAACACCTTCTCGGCCGCGCCTTCGCTCGATTTCTGGAGCTCGACCTCGATCATGAAGCGCTGGGCGGCGAGCACGCGCAGCTCACTTTGCTTTCGCGCCTTCTTCCACTCGGCGATGCCGGGGTGGCCCTCGTAGCTGCCGCCCTTCTTGTAACCGCGCGTCGAGTCTTCTTGCACCATCTGCACCATGGCGAAGCCCGCGCGCAGCATCGGAAGAAGCGAGGTGTCGACGACCTTGACGCGTAGTGTCTCGCCGTCGCGTGCGTAACGTCGCGACACCTCCGTCAGTTGCATGCCGTTCATGGAGGTGGTCTTGCCGTCGACCTCGTCCTTGGCCTGAAAGCCTGCGAGCTCATCCGGCAGAAAGCCGGCGAGATCGCGAAAGCTGACCACGGGGCCCATCAGGGCTTGGGCCGAGCCGAGCTTGCCGAGCTCTTGCATCGCTTTCATGGCTTCGGCGGGCATGCCGGGGATGTTCGGGATGCTGTCCGTCGGCTCCGGATCAGCAGCGACGTTCGAGCCCGGTGGCGCGACGGGCAAGGGCGGCGGAGGCGGTGGCGGCGGGGCCTTCGTCGCGGGACTCGCGCTCTCGTTCTCGCTGCTCTCGGAGCAGCCCGCGAGGGCCAAGGCGAGGACGAGCGACAGACGGAGCGTGGTCGAGATCGTGCGCATGGGCCCTTCGTACTACGAGCGCGCCTCTGGGGGCAGCCAAGACTGCATGCGAGTGCGCATCGCGCTTGGGATGCGTACCGGACGGCCATCCTGTGCCGTGACGGCGTGATCGGTGGTGGCCGTGGCCACGAGCTGCTCGCCCACGTGCAGCTGATAGGCGAAGCCGAGCGATGCGTGGCGTGCCCATGCGAGCCAGCAAGAGATCGTGATCTCGTCGGCGAAGCGGCAAGCCTTGCGATACTGCACTTCGACGCGCGTCACCGGCACGTGAAAGCCCTCGGCGACGTAGCGCTCGTAAGGTTGATCGTGCTCGGCCAAGAAGCGTACGCGCGCATGCTCGAGAAAGCGCACGTAGTTCGAGTGATGAACGATGCCCATGGCGTCGGTTTCGTAGAAGTGCACCACGTGCGTGACGCGGGTGACGAGGGCATGGGCGGGGGGCGAGAGCACGAGCTTCGGCGGCATGACGGGCCTGCGTCTGACGTTCAACGACGCCGGGGTCAAGGCAACGCCAGGTGGACGAGCGCGGCCGTGGGGGCTTTTCGTGGGCGCCTCATTTGTTAGAGTGCGGGGATGCTGCGTTTCCCATCGGCTCTCGTCGCCTTGCTCTCGACCCTGTGCGTGCCCGCGCTCTGCGCGGCCCAGGACATCTGGGCGACGCCCGATCCCAATGCGCCGCCGGCCACCCCCACAACGCCTGCGCCGAGCGCGACGCCCCCTGCCGCAGCGCCCACGTCTGCGCCGCCTACGCCTGCGCCGCCGCCTGCTGCCACGCCCCCTGCCGCGAGGCCGTCGACACCGAAGGTGGCGGCGAGCTACACGGAGATGGACCTGGCCGGCGTGCGCAAGATCGTGATTCGCGACTTCGACGGTGCCATTGCGCAGCTACGGGCCGCGGCCGAGAAGGAGCCGGCACGTCCCGAGGCGTTTTGCCATCTCGGCGATGCTCAGCTCGAAAAGGCCGATCTGTCCGAGGCGCGCATCGCCTTTCAGAGCTGCGCGCGCTTCGCGCAGGCCTCGCGCGACGACCACTTCCTCGCCGTCGCGCTCACGGGCGAGGCGCGCGTGCTGGGGCTCGAGGGCAAGCGCAAGGAAGAGCGCGAGGCCTGGCAGAAGCTCGCCACCGCGGTGAGCGACGAGCCGGGTAGGGCTCTCGGGCAGGGACGCGTGAAGGCGCTCGACGCTGTGCTCGCGCTCGACGCGGACTACGAGGCGGTGCGCCGACGCATCGCCGACCGCAAGGCCCAGGCGGAGCCGGCCTCTACGCGTTGACGAACCGCTTTCAGCCGCTCTGACGCTCGGCCTCCTGGTCGAGCCGCAGCTCTTCACTCCGCGGA
>CAYNOM010000156.1:0-11394 GCA_964398415.1 uncultured Polyangiales bacterium
TGCACCGGTACAAGGTGCTCGACGCGGAGAAGCAACGTGAGCTCGCCGTACGCTACCGCGACACCGGCGACGTCGACGCCGCTGCCGAGCTCGTCACGAGCAATCTGCGGCTCGTCGTCAAGATCGCCTACGAATACCGTCGCGCCTACCGCAACGTGATGGACCTGATCCAAGAGGGCAACATCGGGCTCATGCAGGCGGTCAAGAAGTACGACCCCTACAAGGGCGTGAAGCTCTCGAGCTACGCAGCCTGGTGGATTCGCGCGTATATCCTGCGCTTCATCCTCAACAACTGGCGCCTCGTGAAGCTCGGCACCACCCAGGCCCAGCGCAAGTTGTTCTTCAACTTGAGCAAGGAGAAGGCGCGCCTCACGGCCATGGGCATCGACCCCACGCCGGAGGCCATCGCGGCCCGCCTCGACGTCACCATCGACGAGGTGACGAGCATGGATCGGCGTCTGTCCGCAGGGGAGGCGTCCCTCGACGCACCGGTCGGCGGCGACGAGTCGAAGGGCCAGTCGCGCGTCGATTTTCTGCCGGCCCTGGGCGGACGAGTGGACGAGCTGCTCGCCGACGAGGAGCTCGGTCGCATGCTCACCGACGAGCTGCGCTCCTTCGGAGCAACGCTCGAGGGCAAGGAGCACCGCATCTTCTACGAGCGCTTGATCGCCGAGGATCCGCGCACCCTGCAGGAGCTGGGCACCGACTTCGGCGTGAGCCGAGAGCGAGTGAGGCAGCTCGAGAAGCGGCTGCAGGGCAAGCTCAAGACGTACCTCGAGAGTAAGCTCGGCGCCGAGGTGCTCGAGCCGTGAGTGGCCGGCTGTTCGTCGTCGCCACGCCCATCGGCAACCTCGAGGACATCACGCTCAGGGCGCTTCGCGTATTGCGTGAAGCCGACTGCGTGCTGGCGGAAGACACCCGCCGCACGCGCACGTTGTTGTCGCATCACGGCATCGGCACGCGCCTCACTGCGCTGCATGCGCACAGCAGCGACGCACGGGTCGAGCAGCTCGCGGCGGAGCTCGCCGCGGGTTCGCGCTTCGCGCTCGTCACCGATGCCGGCACGCCCCTCGTCAGCGATCCGGGCGCAGCCCTCGTCGGGGCTGCCCTGCGCCACGACGTCCCGGTCGAGGCGATTCCGGGGGCGAGCGCGGTGATCACGGCCATCAGTGTGGCGGGGCTGCGCAGCGACCACTTTCGCTTCGTCGGCTTTCTGCCGCGCTCGGGCAAGCGCAGGCGCGAGTCGATCGCTGCCATCGCCCGCGACACCTTGACGAGCGTGCTGTTCGAGTCACCCCAGCGTCTGCCGGAGACACTCGAAGCCCTGCGCGAGGCGTGCGGCAGCGACCGACGCGCCGCCGTGTGCCGCGAGCTGACGAAGCTGCACGAGCAAGTGGCGCGCGGCAGCCTCGCGGAGCTGTGCACCACTTTTGCCGAGGCCCCGCGCGGGGAGATCACCCTCGTGGTCGAAGGTTCGAGCGCACCCGAAGCGCCAGCGGCGCTCGAGCCCGAAGAGCTCGACGCGCGCATCGATGCCGAGCTCGAGACGGGTCGCGGCACGAAAGAGGTGGCGAAGACCCTGGCGCAGGCGCTCGGCCTCGATCCCCGCGAGACCTACCGCCGTGTGATGGAGCGCAAGCAACCACGCTGAGAGGCAACGCCTGGGCACGGCGCAGATGACTGAGGCCGGCCGAGTGCGGTAGGACGGGAGCGTGAAGGTCACGTGCGCGGCCAGCCTGCTCGTCCTCGGTGCCTGCGCCAGCGGGCCTTCCGAGCCCGCAGCGCTCGCCGTGCGCGCGTCGTTTCTGGGCGAAGGCATCCCGAGCGACGTCGACGAGCTCCGCGTGCTCACCACCATCGCCGAAGGCTCACCGTCAGAGCAGCGCGTCGCACTCGACAGCCTCGATCGCAGCGGCGCGCGACCGAGGCTCGAGCTCGACGCCCTGCCGAGTGAAACCCCCATCCGCATTCGCATCGAGGCCCGTGGTTCAAACACCGTGCGTCACGTCGGCAACATCGGCCCCCTGATTCTAGGCGCGGGCGAGCGCTTCGTGCAGGAGGTCGCCCTTCAGCCCTTCGGTGCGAGCAGCCTGCTGATGGACGAGCGCTTCGCGCCACGCTTTCTCCACGCTGCCGTGCGCCTCGAAGATGGACGCGTGCTGATCAGCGGCGGCTTCGACGTACCCGAGCCGCGCGCATGCCCCACGGGCCTGCCCACCGCAAGCGAATGCTACGCGCTCAAGGCACGAGACGACGCCTGGCTCTTCGACCCCACCACGGCGCGGCTGTACGCCGTCGCCGGAGGGATGCTCGAGGCGCGCGCTGGGCACACCGCCACACGGCTCGCCGACGGCCGCGTGCTGATCGCGGGCGGCGCACGGGAAGCGGTGCTCGTCTTGCGCGGGCTCGGCGAACGGAGCATTCCCGGGCTCGTCCCCATCGACACCGAAGGTGTGCTCAGCGCCCACGCAAGCTTCGAGCTGTTCGAGCCGGCGAGCCCCGACGAGGACCCCCGCGATCCCTCGCGCGGCCGGATACGGGGCTCTTTGGCCGCACCCGACACGAGTGGCCCCCTCGAGCGTGCGCGCTTTCTGCACGGCGCCGCGTCGAACCCCATCGCACCCGATCAGGTGCTGCTTGCGGGAGGCAGCGCGGGCAGCGAAAGCGCGAGCGGCTTCGAGGTTTTCGATGCTCTTCGGCCGGGTGGTCCGGGCAGCGTGAGAGGTTCGCTCGGCGCGCTCTCGAGCGCACGCACGCAGCCTGCGGCGCTCGGCCTGCGCGAACAGGATGCCGGCTGGGTGTGGTTGTTTGGCGGCAACGTCGCGGGCAGTGACGCTGAGCTTGCCGAACGTTGGAGCGCCACGCGTGAAGATCCCGCAGGCACCCTCGAGCGTGCAACCGAGAGCCTCTATCCGAACCCACGCGCTGCCGATGCGCGCCCTAGGCCCGAGTACAACTTGCTTCGCCCACTGGCCGTAGCCCTGGACGGCGGCAGCCACGCGCTCGTGGTAGGCGATGTTGGGCCGCGCTGCAGCGATGGGACGACGGTCTACCCCGAGAGCAGCGTCAGCGAAGAGCCCCTGTGCGCCGCTGAGCCCCGCGGTTACGTGATGCGTGCTGCCACTGGAGAAACCGCCTTTGCACAGGGGCTCCGCGAGGGCCATGACTTCGGTGCCGCCTGTGCGCTCGACGCGGGTCGTGCCGTGTTGAGCGGCGGTCTCGTCGGCCCTGCGTTGTCCGAGAGCGCTCAGCTCGAGGTGGTGGCGCTCGAAGGACGCGGCAGCGCGGCCACGATCGACGTGCAAGGTTTCGACATGATCCAAGCGCGCGCCCTACACACGCTGACGTCACTGCTCGGCGAGGGCGTGCTGAGCGCGGGCGGCCTGCGTATGCTCGGTGGCAGCCCCGCCCTCGTCGAAGGGCTCGAGGTGCTCTGGCTGTAGATGGCTTCGGGACAGCCGCTGCGCCTCAGAACGCTGCCTGGCGCAGCCCTTCGGCCTCGATCCACGCGAGACCTATCGCCGTGTGATGGAGCGCAAGCGAGCACGTTGAACGCGCGCAACGAAAGCCACGCCCCTCAGTAATTCACCTGAAGCTGCATCCGAGCGACGTGGCCCCTCTCCTGAGTAAACGGGGCCTTGGGCGCGGTGCGCTCGGCCATGTCGTAAGCCGCGACGATCTCGAAGTTCTTGATGATCTGCCACTCCACGCCGAGCTCGAGCTCCTTGATGACGTAGTGCGGTGCATCCTTCTCGAACTTCCGGCCTCCGTCATAGTAAGTGCCGCGCACGAAGGGAATGAGCGCAACCGTGCCGAGCACGTCATCGGCCTTGTACATGAGCTGGGCGTAGCCGCCCACCAGCTTGCGAGCCTTGATCTCGTCCGCATCGGCGGCCCCGCGATCCCCGAGCGAAGGCCCCACTCCGTACGTCCCCTCGGCCACGAAACCGAACGGCTGCGGATACACCACGATCGTCGCATGCACGCGCGCATCTCGGACCTTGCCTCGATCGAGGGTGTACTTGAAGCGATCTGTCGCGCTGTCCTTGGCTCCACGCTCCACGTAGTACTTGCCGAAGTAGCCTCCGCCGCCGATCTCGACGAACTGCTCCCCAAACTTGAAGGGCCAAGTCACGCGACCGATGACGTGCAAGTCGTCGCTGAGCGCGGGTTTGTTCGCGGTCTGGCCGTTGTAGACGCCAAGGCCGACCACGCCGTAGTCGCCCGAGCCCTTGAGGTTGCCATCGACCAGGTGCTTGAAGCGCGCCCGAATCTCCTCCGGCGCCCAGTAGAGAAACGCGCCGATGTCGCGCTCGTCCTTCACCGCGCTGTTGAGCGCGTCGTTTCGATCGAGGGGCAGGCGATTTTGGCTCGATTGCAGGTTCTCGAAACCGTAAGGCACCTTGGACTGCCCAATACGCAGGCGAAACTCGCGCTTCTTGTCGAAGAAGATGTCGGAGTACCAGTCGCGCAGGATCGCCACGTGGAGCTGGGTGTCGATGGTCGACGCGAAATCAGGCTGAATGTAGATCGCCACGTGCTCGTGCACATCTCCGTAGACGATGAGCCGGGCGCGGCGCAGGGAGAACCCGTTGCCAGGGCCAATGGTGCGATCGCCCTGGGTGTTCACGAGCTTGTCGTTGTCGTTGAACGTGGGAAAGCGGTTGTACCGAAACTGGGAGTAACCGCGGATGCTGATCTTCTCGTACCAGGCAGCCTTCGGCGGCTCGGCTGGTGGGGCCACCGCAGCGACCCCGGCGGCAGGGGCTGGGTCCGCCACTGCAGCAGGTCCTACAGGGGCAGCTCCAACAGACGCAGCTCCAACGGGTTCGGGAGCCGCAACCGGAACCGGCGCCTCGACGGAAGGCTCCGCAGCGGTAGCTGTCGCTTGGCTCGCGTCCTGCGCCAGGGCCGACGACGCGAACAAAGGCGCCGCGAAACCGAGAATCGCCAGGGCATGCGGCGCGATGTCAACGAACGGGAACTTCTTCACTGAGATCTCTCCTCGTGTCGCCGTGACGCAACCTGGACGTCACCCACGCGACTCGGAGCGTTTATTGGGTTCACTCGGTGACATCCCCAGCGCCGCTGTGTGACATTCCGGCGACAACCTGGGCGCTACCTCGACCGCCCTTTGCGCGTGGCCGCCGCCGAGAGATAGCGCTCCGAGCAGGCGCCAAGACCAGTGAGACCGACTTGTGGCGGCCTCGTCACCGAAATGTCACAGAGCGCGGCCAGCCTCTGGGCGTGCTCGGCTGCCGGCCTTGGCCGGACCGACCACGAGGAGGAATCTGGTGCAGACGAAGCTGATCTCGACCCTTGCCGCGACCTCTCTGACGCTCGCGGGCCTGTCTCTCGACGGCTGCTCGAAGCACGCAGCCCAAGAGGAGTCATCACCCGCCCCAGGGTCAACCGGGCCTGCCGCCACGAGCGCGGCCATCGCCATCGACGGCTCGAGCACGGTCTTCCCGATCAGCGAAGCCATGGCCGAAGAGTTCCAGAAGGGTCATGCCACGCGCGTGACCGTGGCGTCCTCGGGCACGGGCGGCGGCTTCAAGAAGCTTTGCGCGAAGGAAGTGGCGATCACCGGCGCCTCCCGTCCGATCAAGCCGAGTGAGGTCGAGGCCTGCAAGGCCAATGGAGTCGAGTACATCGAGCTGCCCGTCGCCTACGACGGCATCGCCATCGTGGTCAACCGGGCGAACGACTGGGTCGATCGCATGACCGTCGACGAGCTCAAGAGGCTGTGGGCCCCAGAAGCGCAGGGCACCGTAAAGACCTGGGCCGACATCCGTGAAGGCTGGCCGAAGCAAGAGATCCACCTCTTCGGCGCGGGCGTCGACTCGGGCACCTACGACTACTTCACGCAGGCCATCGTGGGCAAGGAGCACTCGAGCCGCGGCGACTACACCTCGAGTGAGGACGACAACGTGCTCGTGCAGGGCGTGTCCACCGACAAGCTCGCTCTCGGCTTTTTTGGCTTCGCCTACTACTCCGAGAACAAGGACAAGCTCAAGATCGTCCCCATCGACGACGGCAACGCGGACAACGGCGCGGGCGCCATCGTGCCCACGCCCGAGACCATCGAGAACGGCACCTACCAGCCGCTCGCGCGCCCGATCTTCATCTACGTCCGCGCCGATCAGACTTCTCGCAAGGAGATCGGAGACTTCGTCCACTACTACCTGAGTGAAGGCACGAAGCTCGTGAACGAGGTCGGTTACATTGCGTTGCCCGCGAACACCTACAAGCTCGCGAGTCAGCGCTTCGACCAGAAAAAGACCGGTTCCGTGTTCGCAGGCGAAGGGTCCAGGGTCGGCGTGAGCGTCGCTGACCTCTTGACCGGAAAGTGAGAGCGTCCATGCAGGCTGCCGTCGCGACGCCTTCCGAGGCCAGCATCCCCAAGTCTCGCGTCAAGGGGCGCGCCAAGCGTGTGTCCGAGGTGGTGATCGAGGCCCTGCTCGTGCTGAGCGGCGTGGTGTCGATCCTCACCACCGTGGGCATCCTCTACGTATTGAGCGCAGAGACGGTGGCCTTCTTCTCCGAAGTTTCGCTCGTCGAATTTCTCACGGGCACCGAGTGGACACCCCTGTTCGCGGATGCCAAATTCGGCATCCTGCCCCTGCTCTCCGGCACCCTGCTCACGAGCGCCATCGCCATCGCTGTCGCGCTGCCCTTCGGCTTGATGGCGGCCATCTACCTCAGCGAGTTCGCGCCCAGCTGGGCGCGGCGTACGCTCAAGCCCACGCTCGAGCTGCTCGCGGGTGTGCCCACCATCGTCTACGGCTACTTCGCGTTGATCTTCGTCACGCCCCTGCTCCAAGTCGTCGTGCCGGGCCTTTCGGGCTTCAACGCGCTGAGCGCGGGCATCGTGATGGGCATCATGATCATCCCGATGATCTCCTCGCTGAGCGAGGATGCGCTGAGTGCCGTACCAGGCGGCTACCGCGAGGCCGCCTATGGCCTCGGCAGCACGAAGCTGAGCGCCATCTTTCGGGTGGTGCTCCCCGCCGCCACCTCCGGCGTCGCGGCCTCGGTCATCCTCGCCACCTCACGCGCGGTCGGCGAAACGATGATCGTGGCCATCGCCGCGGGGCAGCAGCCGCGCTTCACCTTCGACCCACGCGTGCCGATCGAGACGATGACGACCTACATCGTGCAGATCAGCATGGGTGACGTTCCCACGGGCACGCTCGAGTACCGCACCATCTTCGCGGTGGGCAGCGCGCTCTTCGTCATGACCTTCGCCATGAACCTGTTCAGCCAGCGCCTGTCACGGCGCTTCCGGGAGCGTTGAGATGCCCACGAGAAGCCTGCGTGGTCAGCACCGCCGCGGCGCCGAGCTGAAGGAAAAGCTCTTCGTCGGCGCGTGCATCTTCGCGGTGATGCTGCCGATCCTGATGCTGCTCGGCCTGCTCGGCCGACTCGTGTTCGATGGCCTCCCCCGGCTCGACTGGGCCTTCCTCACGTCGTTTCCCTCGCGCAAGGCAGAGCTGGCCGGCATCCTGCCCTCCGCCGTCGGCACGCTCTACCTGATGGCGCTGACAGCGTTGATCGCCATGCCTCTCGGCGTCGGCGCCGCGGTGTACCTCGAGGAGTACGGCAGAAAGAGCCGCCTCGCGCTGCTGATCGAGGTCAACATCGCCAACCTCGACGGCGTGCACTCGGTCATCTATGGATTGCTCGGCCTGGGCCTGTTCGTGCGCACGCTGATGATGGGGCGCTCGCTCATCGCGGGCGCGTGCACCCTGTCGCTGCTGGCGCTGCCGGTCGTGATCATGGCCTCGCGGGAGGCCCTGCGCACCGTGCCCATGGCCACGCGCGAGGCGTGCCTCGCACTCGGTGCGACACGCTGGCAGACGATCCGCCAGGTCGTGTTGCCCGAAGCGCTTCCCGGCATCCTCACGGGCGCGATTCTCGCGCTCTCTCGCGCGATGGGTGAGACCGCCCCGCTCGTGGTGGTCGGAGCCCTGAGCTACGTCACGTTCTTGCCCGACGGCGTCGACGCCCCCTTCAGCGCCCTACCCATTCAGATCTTCAACTGGGTGTCGCGCCCCCAGGCAGATTTCCTGATCAATGCAGCGGCGGCCATCGTGGTCCTGCTGTTGATGATGCTCGTGCTCAACGCGGTGGCGATCGTGCTCCGCGATCGCATGCAATCCCGCCGCACACGCTCGGCTTGAACGGGCCCATGCCTTCTACCCCCTCTGAACTCCCCGAAGATCCCATGGCGAGCTCCTACAAGGTTCGCGTCGCAGGCCTCAAGGCCTCGTTCGGCGCACTCGAAGTCCTGCACGGCATTGATCTCGACATCGCGGCCCGCGGCGTCACGGCCATCATCGGGCCCTCGGGCTGCGGCAAGTCGACGTTCATCCGCTGCCTCAACCGTATGCACGAGCTCGTCACCGGCGCCACCGCGCAGGGCAAGGTCGAGCTCGACGGCGAGGACGTCTACGCCTCCGACGTCGATCCCGTCCTCCTGCGACGTCGCGTCGGCATGGTGTTCAAGAATCCGAACCCGTTTCCCACCATGTCGATCCGCGACAACGTGCTCGCGGGCCTGCACTTGACGCACACGCACAAGCGCGACGAGGCCGATCGCGTCGTCGAAGGGGCGCTCAAGCAGGCCGCCCTGTGGGATGACGTGAAAGATCGCCTGCGCGCGCCCGGCACGGGTCTCTCGGGTGGGCAGCAGCAGCGCCTCTGCATCGCCCGCGCCCACGCTGTCGAGCCCGACGGGCTGCTCATGGACGAGCCCAGCTCGGCGCTCGATCCCATCGCCACCGCGCGCATCGAAGACCTGATCCACGAGCTGAAAGATCGCTACACGATCGTGATCGTGACGCACAACATGCAGCAGGCCGCGCGTGTGTCCGACCAAACCGCGTTCTTCCTTCAGGGCGACCTCGTCGAAACGGGTGCGACCAACGAGATCTTCACCAAGCCGAAGGATCCACGAACCGAAGACTATATCACGGGCAAATTCGGCTGATTTGAGCGAATTTCGCCACAAGTCTGTTGCATTTGCCACGCGATCCGCACCAATCTCACTAGAACGTCAGTTATGACCACACGCGGCCACACGGATCGTGAGTACGACAATCAGCTGCGACAGCTTCGCGACAAGCTGCTGCTCATGGCGGGTCACGTCGAATCGATGATCGCCTCCTCGGTGAAGGCCCTCGTCGACCGCGACGTCACGCTCGCCCGACGCACCATCGACAACGATCACAAGGTGAACAAGGCCGAGGTCGAGACCGACGAGCTGTGTCTGCTCATCTTGGCCAAGCGCCAGCCCATGGCCTCCGACCTGCGCTTCATCACGTTGGCGCTCAAGATGGTCACCGACCTCGAGCGCATCGGCGACCTCGCCGTCAACATCTGCGAGCGCGCCATCGATCTGTCGAGCGAGCCGCCCGTGCGCAGCTACGACGACATCCAGCGCACCGCCGACATCGTGCAAACCATGGTGCGTGACGCGATCGATGCTTTCGTGCGCGCCGACGTGGCCAAGGCCGAAGCCGTCATCGCTCGCGACGACGAGGTCGACGAGCTGTACCACCAGATCTTTCGCGACATCCTGCAGCAGATGCTGGGCGATTCGGCCGCGATCCAGCGTGGCATCCACGTGCAGTCGGTCGCCAAGTGGCTCGAGCGCATCGCCGACCACAGCACAAACCTCGCCGAGCTGGTGGTGTTCATGGTGAAGGGCAAAGACATCCGCCACGTCGGCCACATGTCGAGCCCTCCGCCGAAGCCCTGACGACAGCCCCGCCTCAAGATCTGTCGCAACATGGGCTCAGCCGAGCGTCTTGCGCAACAGCGTGATGAAGGCCTCGACGGCCGGACTCTCTCGCTTGCCCCGGAGCCGCACGAGATGAAGCGCCCGTCGGATGTTGAGGTCACGTACGTCGAGCTGCGCGAGGCGCCCCACCGAAAGCTCGAGCTCGACGGTGAGTCGCGACACGATAGCGACGCCGAGACCCGTCGACACGGCGCTCTTGACTGCCTCGGTGCTGCCGAGCGCCATGACGGGCTCGAGTAACAACCCCTGCTCCGAGAGCGCCGCTTCGATCACGTCGCGCGTACCCGAGCCCTGTTCACGGCAAATGAAGGGCATGCGCGCGAGATCGCGCAGCTCGACCGAGGCCTTTCGACGCAGCGGATGCTGGGGCGACACGATGGCCACCATCTCGTCGTGATGCACCACCTCTACGTCGAGCTGCTCGGACGCGACGAAGCCCTCGGTGAGCCCGAAATCGATGCGATCGTCGAGCACGAGCGACTGCACTTGGGTCGTGTTCGCGATCTCGAGCGCGAGCTTGATGTGCGGATGGGAACGATTGAACACGCCAAACACACCGGGGATGAGATAGCTGCCGATGGTGGTGCTCGCCCCGATGGAAAGGCGTCCGCGCATCAGCCCCGTCAGCTCCGAAATCTCGGCTTCGGCAGCGCTCTCGGCGGCGAAGATGCGCTGCGCGTGCACGAGCAACAGCTCACCTGCCTCCGTGAGGCGCACCCCGCGCGGCAGGCGGTCGAACAGCGTCGTGCCGAGCTCGGCCTCGAGCTCAGAGAGCTGCTTCGACACGGCGGGCTGGCTGATGCGCAAGCGACGCGCGGCGCGCGTGATGTTGCCCTCGGCGGCCACGCTGGCGAACGCGCGCAGGTGATGGAGATTCACCCTCGCCCTCCTCCCTGATTGGGGAAGTGTCGGAAACGATTCTCAAATCCAGAAACCACACAATCCCCAGCGGTTGAATCAATAACCCTGAGTTATGCTTAGCATAACAACTCTGCCTTGGTCTTATCGCTCGCGTTCGCTCACAGTCCGAGCATGTCCGACGCGAACGAGCTCTTCGTGGTCACCGCCCGCAAGCTGGCCGACGGTTCCCCCGTGTACGTCGATGCCAGCGGGAGCTGGACGCCACGCCTCCAGGAAGCAGCGCCGCGCCCTTTCCCCGACGCCGAAGCCCTGGCCAAGGACCGCGCGACGAACGATCAGCGCAACGTGGCCGACCCTTACACCTTCAAGGTCGAGGTGCGGGCCGACGGCTTCATCGACGCGCTGACCGCACGCGAGCGCATTCGCAGCCAGGGGCCCACCGTGCCCCAGCGCCGCCCCGACGCAAAAGGCTCGCTCTGAACGCCGACAGCTCTGGGAACTAGGAGAACCAAGCATGTACCAGTACGACGAGTACGACCGAAAGATCGTCAGCGAGCGCGCCGAGCAGTTCGCCCGCCAGGTCGCGCGCCGGATCTCCGGAGACATCAGCGAGCTGCAGTTCAAGCCCCTGCGCCTGCAGAACGGCCTGTACATGCAGCTGCACGCGTACATGTTGCGCGTCGCAGTCCCCTACGGCCTTCTGTCGAGCAAGCAGCTACGCATGCTCG
>CAYNOM010000157.1:0-9310 GCA_964398415.1 uncultured Polyangiales bacterium
GCGGAATCTCGCCGCGCTTGTGCCGCGACCTGCGCCGGATGTCCTCGAGCTCGGCCCGCTCGTGCACGCTGGCCTCGTCGAGCCCCAGCGCCTTCAGCACCTCGGGCCCGCGCGGGTCGAACCCCTGCTCGACCAACACCTGCGCCACGACGAGCTTGCCGGGGGAGACCTCGTCGAGGGTCTTCCCTAGCCACGCAAACGGCGCAACAGCATGTCGACGTCCTGCACTCTCTTGGCGTGCGGACGCAGCTCGGGTATCTTCGTGCACAGGTTATCCGGCTCGGTCGGTGAGTCGGGGCTTAGAGATCAACCGAAGAAAGTTTGGCGACTGAGCTTCGGTTGAACTCGCCCTCACGGGGTGAGTCGGGCTCTTGCAGCGATGCAAGGGCCTTTCTCGTTTTCCGCGTGCGTTATGCCTTGGTTAGGATGGGTCTATCGTTGCTGCCTTCATCACTTGCGGTGGATCGAACGTCAAGAAAGAGGCGACACGAGCGGGCCACACGACGCCCAAATGAGTTGTTTTAAGGCCTCTGCGCGGCTCTCGACGCGATCGCGACGGATCCGTCGCAAGGCCCTCGGCACTCATGGCGCATGGGGCCGCGTTTCGGTGCGACGCGCACGCCGCTTGCGTTGCTCGTGACGCTCGACCGCGTAGTCGCATGCCTCGCGCAAGGACGTGATCAATGCCGCGCGTTCGAGCGCACAGCGCACCCACGCCGGATGAAGCGGCGCATCTTCCGGGAAGCCATGCGCGCGCTTCCAGTCGCGCTTGTTCATCTCCGGATCGAGCTCGATCACCACGCGGCTCTGCTCGAGCTCCAGCGTTTCGAGATAGTCGTTGTAGTAGAGCCGCGCCGCCCCCGGCTTCACACGCTGCTTGAGCTCACCCATCCGGAGCACGGCCGCATGCGGCCCCAACCCCTCGTCGAACAGCGCATAGAACGCGATGAAGTCGTCGCTCTGAAGCGCCTGGCGAAGCTCCTCGAACGAGGCACGCAGGTAATACACCACGCGGTCACGTGTGATCGTGGCGTCCTTGAGAAAAGACTCCTCGAAGCGGCGCATGGACGTGGGACCACGACCGAGCACGCGCGCCGCTTCCGCGCGGCTGATGAACCGATGGCCATCCACTTCGATGTGCCCCGGTGACACCGGCCGACCGCGGCGAGATGGCACTGCCCGTCGATGGGTCTTGCGACGGCGCTCCCCTGATTCGCGGCGTTTACGAACAGAAACACCCTCTTCGTCGTACGGCCCGACCTCTGTAGTCACGTCATCGTCACGCATCATCACCCCCATGAGATGGATGGAACTGCGAGCAACAACGCACGCGTTCCTATCAGCGCTCGCGCGCGGTCCGCACGCGTTTTCGTCCTCGATGTAGAGGGAGTCGAGCCCCGACAGCCGGGCGCGATTTAGCTGCCACCCCGGCAGCTAAATCAGCGAAACGTTCGTTTTCTGCCGGAAAAACGCGCGTTCTTTTAGCCGCCCCTTTGTCGCTAGAACGCGCGCGCCATCGCTCGCATCGTGCTCGACGTCAGCCGGTTTTCGGAAGCTGTTACCGATCTTGAACACCGGTTGGCACCCAGAAGGGAGGCACCAACGAACCATGGCGAGCATCACCTTGCAGCAGGTGCGACAGCTTCAAGAGAAGGCGCAGAGCGCCCTCTCCCGCGCGCGCACCGCCAAACACAACGCGACGAAGCAGATCGAACAGGCCACTCAAACCGTGGTCCAGAGCCTCGAGGTGGGGGGCTCCTCGTTCGGTTTCGGCCTGGTCACGGGTCGCTACGGCGGCGTCGAGGTCCTCGGCGTCCCCGGAGATTTGGCAGCCGGACTTGCACTGCATGCGGCCGCGTTCTTCGTCGATGACGAGCACACCGCCGATCACCTGCACAACTTCGGCGACGGCTGCACGGCGGCCTACCTCCACACCCTGGGGCTAGGCATCGGCCGCCGCTGGGCGAGCGAGAGCAACGCACAACCCGCGCTGCCTCGAAGCTCCGCCGCCGCTCCCAGCGCTCAACCCTAGTTCGTTCTCCCCCATCACGCGCCCCCAAGGCGCGCCAACGAAAGGGAAACGATCATGGCAGGAAGATACGCAGACATCATCGCAGGCATGCTCGGTGACGAGATCGTCGCGGGTGACGACGATTTCGATCTCATCGCTGGGCTCGACGACGAAGACGACGACATCGTCTCCGGCGATGATCTCGCGCTCATTGCGGGCGCCCTCGGCAAAGGCAAGGGCGGCGCAGCGAAGAAGCAGCTCCTTCGACGCGCCATCGCCGAGAAACTCTCGCAGGGCTCCACCCTCGTCAAACAGCGGTCAGCCACCAAGGGACGCACCGTGCCCTTGGGCTTCGACTCCGAAACCGCCATCGATCCGGGTCAAACGCGCCGCATCACGACGCGTCCCCAGATCATCTTCAGGGGCCAGCGCTTCGTCGTGCAGAACGACATCGCGGGCGCCTTCATCATCCAGGACCTGATCGTCGGCAAGAACTCCCAGTTTGCCGCGTCAGGACCCCTGCCCGCCCGCGCCTTCGAGTCCAACGCCTTCGGCGTCGAGCTCGAGCTCGACACCGCGCAGATCGGCCAGGACATCACCGTCTTCGTCACCAACACCAGCAGCACGCCGACGCGGTTCGTCGCCACGCTGATCGGTAGGTCGGTCGAATGACATGCGCCGCGTCGAGCTCCTCACCAGCGCGTTTCGGGGCAACACCTCGTTGCAAGAGTCGCAGACCTATCTGCAGCTCCTGCTTCACGCCCTCGTGGCGCTCGACGTGGCATTCCTGCGCTTCCACCCCGACACCCCGCCGCTGTACCGCACCGGGGTGCGCTATCGGCGCGAACGCCGAGACCAAGAGCAATGGCTGCAGATCCCGCGCGTGCTCGCGAGAAAGCATGGCGACTGCGAAGACCTCGCCTCGTGGCGCGTCGCCGAGCTGCGGGCCCGACACGGCATCGATGCTTGGCCCTGCTTTCACTTCCGCAAAGTGGGCCGCGCCCTCGTCTATCACATCGTGGTCTGCCACCCGGATGGCACCGTGGAAGACCCCTCTCGCATTCTCGGCATGGGCTGGGATGAGACCTTCAAGACCATTCAGCGCTTGCCCCAGCTCGAGGTGAACTGATGGCGACCCCGTTGATCCCCTTGCTCGCTCTCGGTGGCTTTGGCCTGTGGGCCCACTTGGCCATGCGGCCCAAGCACGGCGCACAAGCCAACGCCCCCGAGCCGTACCCCTCGGAGCTGCTCGACCCCTGGGCCGCTTCGCCCCCGCTGCCGCCGCCGGCCTCCGTGCCCGCGCCGGGCCAGTGGCCGGCACCGAGCCCCATCCCCGCCCCCGCACCGGCGCCCAACGTGGCCCCGCCCAGCGGGCGCACCGAGCCTGTCGTGGCACTGCCGACCCCTGCGTCGCCCGTCCGCGACACCAACGTCCTTCGTGACGTGAACGATGTGCTCACGTCACCCGAGCCACCGCCGCCCAACCCCGCGGTCGTGGTCGCGCCGACGCCGGCCCCTGTGCCCGTGTCGAACCCCTCCCAGAGCCCCTTGCCGCCCGTGGTGATGCCACCTCCAGCACCCGAGCCGCCTCCACCCTCGTTCGTCATGCCGCCGCCTGCAGCGCAGCCGGTAGCCCCCTCGAACGTCATCCCAGAGCCGACGACGACGCATGCCGAGCTCCCGCCGCCAGGGTTCAACCCCGTGGCCGCCAGGGCCCAGGCCGCACGTGTCGCCGCCAACCTGCGCAAGGGGCGCGACCAGTATTCGCGACCCACCCTTTCCACCTGGCAACGCCTCGCCGGCATCGATGCCGATGGCATCTACGGTGGACAGAGCGCAGGGGCCCTCGCTTGGTACCTCCAAGGCGAGTCCGTCGTTGCGCCGCGTCCGTTCTTCAAACCCACGACGCCCACCCCCTATCGCTGGATCGAGCCCGCAGCCCGCGCGCTCACAAGCCCTGGGACTGCGTCGTAACCGGAGGAACGATGCAACAAGGCCTTTACGTGATCGCAGGCGAGACCTTCGACGAGCAAGACGTCGTCGCAGGTCTACGCATCTCCAAGAAACTCAAAAGGAGACTCCGCAAGCTCAAGAAGGTGGCGAGTAAGGCCATCATGCCCGCACTCGGCGTCGCCTCCATCGCGATGCCGGCGCTCGCCCCCGCCGCCGCTGCCGCCGCCATGGCCTCGCGCCTCTCGAGCGCAGCCAAACGAGGCAAAAAGCCTGCGCGCGCAGCCATGCGCTTGATGGGCAAGAGCGCTGATCGAGGAGACCAAGACGCCCAGCGCTTCATGGCCATCCTGCAGCGCGTCTCGCAGGCCACCCCACCGCAGGCTGCCCCGCGCACCCTGCTCAACGCCGCCCAGATACGCGAGCTCGCCCAGCGCGCGCGTCAGGGAAACAAGCGCGCACGCCGCGTGCTTCAGCACGTCGCGGGCATGGCCGATCGCGGAGACCCCTCCGCGCAAAGCCTGCTCGAGCACGCCGCGGGCACCACGCGTTGGGACCACCCTCACCACCGAGGACAAGGCCCCCTCGCACTGCCCGCAGACACCCCCGCCGACATCGTGGCAGGCGGGCCCTTCTGGGACTTCCTCAAGCCGCGCCGTGTCGTGCGCGACGAAAGCGAATCCTGGGGCCCACGTGATGCCTATCGACTCGGCATCCTCGCCGCACCCCCACGCTGAAAGGTAAGTCGTCATGCCCCACAAAAACATCCGACCGAACGTGCTCACCCTGCCTCACGGCATTCGTCATGAGTCGATCCAGAAGGCGCACGACGTCGTTCAAGCCTTCCAGAAGCACCTTCACGACCTCGGCTCCGTGCGCAAGGCCGCCGCCAAGACCGCGGCCGAGACCGGCGCACGCGTCGAGACCAAGGCCGCCAAGGCCTCCACCAAGAAGGACGACAAGTAACCCGCGCCGCGCGCGTGAAGCCTCTCGCCGCACGCGCGCGGCGCCCACCCTGCCATTGCCAAGGGGGATCCCATGGACGTGCATTTCTGGTTCGAGACGCAGACCCAGCTCTTTCCCCATGCGCAGGCCATCGATGTCATCCACGCGCGCTCCATCGGCTCCACGCGCGTGCATCGCTTCGTGCTGCCCGAAAAGGATCCCCCGGCCATCCTCTCCCAGGTCCTCACCAAGGCCGAGGCCGACGCGCGCACCCACCAGGGACAGCAAACCTACGTGCTCGCGCTCATCGACCTCGAGACCGGCGAAACCGCCAGCGAGTACCGCCTCACCCTCGGCGACAAGGACGTCGGCGCCGCCTACGACACCGAGCTGCCCAACAGCGAGGGCATCATCAAGCAGCTCTTGCGCTTCAACTCCAATCTGCACCGCGAAGCGCGCAGCGCCTTCAAAGAGTCGCAAGCCGCGCTCATCCAGGAAAACGAGCGCCTACGCGCACGTTGCTCGAACCTCGAAGACCGCCATCAGCAGGTCATCACGCTGCAAGAAGAGCTGATGACCCTGCACCACGAGCGCGAGCTCAACGTGCTGCGCGCCTCCAAGGCCGAGCAACGCAAGGACCATGCGCTCGCCCAGCTCACCACCTTTGCACCCGTCGTGCTGCACAAGCTCTCGGGTCACCTGCACGGCCAACCCCAACCCCAGCAAGAACCCTCGCAGGCTGACCCCACGCGACAGCCCCCCGCGAACACGGCCGTGAGCACACCCTCGCCCCCCAACACCCTCGATCCCATGATCGCGACCCTCGCCAACTCCCTCTCGGACGACCAGATCCGAGCCCTCGCCAGCATCCTGCAGCCAGGCCAGCTCGCCATCGCCCACGAGCTGATCCTCAAGCGCAGACGCACCCCCGAGGACGTCAACTGAGCAAGGGCCTCCAACCATGCACGCCCCCGTCGTCGAGATCGCATCCCTGATCGCCGAGCAGCGCGACGAGAACCTCGGCCGCTCCGTCGAGCTCGCCCCCGAGGATCGCGACTTTCGCACCGTGCTTCAGCTCGACGTCAAAAAGCCCTGCGCGGGCGAGCTCATCACGCTGTATCTGCGCTCCGAGCGTGCCTCGTTCTTCGGGCCTCCCGAGCTCGATGTGCCCAACGCCATTGGACGGCTCGAATATGGGCACGGCGGCGACCGCTCGGGGCTGCTCGAGCTCGACTGGGATCGGGGCACGCAGATCACCCTGCCCGCGGGCTCGCTGCGCGTCTCGGCGCGCTATCCCGCCGGAGCCCTCGCCCTCGATCGCATCCGCTGCAGCGCCTTCGTGGTCCGCGGCGCGCGCACCGCTTCGACTGCGGGCCCTACGCGCACGCTCGTTAGCGAATCCAGCGATTCGGCCACCCTGCCGATCCCCCTCGGCGCCAAGGTCCTCACCGTCTGGGACGTGCTCTCGTCTACCTCCGTGGTGTGGCTCGATCACGCAGGCGCCGCGATCGGGGCCTATGCCGTGCTCGCCTCCGCGAGCTCGCCCCCTACGCCCGTGCCCATTCCATCGAGCGCACGCGCCGTGATGGTGCTCGGGCCCCATCTCGCTCGGCTCTGCTTCACCCTCGAAGGATAGAAACCCCATGGTCCAAGTAGATCTCGACAACGTTGCCCGCGTCACCGTCGCCCTCGAACGTTGGGCGCATACCGGTGCCGTCCTCGCCGACTGCATCCAAAAGGCCGGCGAGTCCCCAACCCCCCAGAACATCCGCGCGATTCAGCACCACATCAACCAGATCCAAGAGCTCGTCAAAAACCTCCGAGGCTAAGCCCCATGTCCATTCAAGTCGGTTCGAGCATTCATGCCGCGGCTACCTTGTTCGTCCTCGAAGAGGACACCGCGCAGCAGTTTCTTCAGTCCCCGCAGGGCTGCATCTTGCAGCGTGTGCCTCTCGACGAGGACAACGCCAACGGCTGGCTCTTTCTCCTCGACTATGGCCTCGACTCAGGGAGCACCGCCTTTTCGTGCGTCCCCTTCGGCACGGTCGAGCCGAGCACGAGCCCCTTTCCCACGCCGTTCATCCCGTTGCTCTTTCACATCGACGACCGCGTCAAAGCGCTCGTGACCACGGCCTTCGTCGATGGCTCTTGGAAGATCGTCAACCAGAGCTTTCACGCTCTGTTCGTCAACTACCAAGCCAACCAGCAGGAGCTTTACCCCGTCGACATCGGGCAGTTTCCCGAGCTCCTGCGGCGCCAACCACCCGCCCCCCAGTGAAACCATGCGCGCGGCCCCCGTCGCACCTCTGCTCGCCATGGCCGGCCTATTCTCCATCGCCCTCATCACGTGGAGAAGGCCGGCACGAGCGCGCGCCATGGCAGCACCGCGCACCCCGCAAGCCATCGCCGAGATCATCGCCGCCGAGGCACACGCCCAGGGCGTGCCCCCTCGCCTCGCCCTCGCCTTCGCCGATCACGAGAGCCGCCTCGACCCCCTCGCCGAGGGGGATCGACAATGGCCCTATCGCGATGGGGGCGCGCTCTATCGTCGCCACGTGCTCGAGCGCCCCGAGCTCGCCCACAACCCTTGGCGCACAGACCCCAGCGTCTGGCACTCCTACGGCCTCTTTCAGCTCCTTGCGCCGTTTCATGTCCAAGCGCACGAGCACCCGCACGTCTTGCTCGACCCGCGCATCAACGCCCAGCGCGGCATCGCCACGATCCGGCGATACCTCGGCCAAGCGGCCGGCAACCTCTACGACACGCGCCGCCGCTACGTAGGTTGTGGACCGGACGCGCGCTGTGCGCCCGAGACACTCGAGCGCATCGATCATGCCTGGCAGGCCTCCTTGCAGAAGTGGGGCCTCGCATGAACCGAAGGGACCTCTGACATGGTCATCACCCCCGGCGATGTCCTCGCACGCTGCAAGGCCCTCGACGCGCGCATCGAGGCCGCCTCCAAGGCCATCGAGCAGGCTCCACCCTCGGCCCTCGATCAGGCCTTTCGCGACGCCTGGGACGCGCGACGACGCCGATGGCACGAGCTGCGCACCCAATGCGCCGACTGGTCGAGCCGCTGGTGGAACTACAAGTGGGGACCACGTCTCGATGACTGGTTCGAGAACCAAACCGCCTGGGAACGCGACATCGAAGCCCGCACCGCTCGCGCGATCCCCGTCCCCGCGCCCGTCGTCCCGGACGAGCACCCCACCCTCCCCTCTGCCTCGGACGTGAAGCGCTTTGGGGCCAACGTCGGGATCGGGGTCGGCATCGTCGTGGCCGCGGGCCTCGGGGCCTTACTGCTCAGCCGCCGTCGTTCGTGAGGGACCGACCCATGCCCGCAAACCTTGCCCAGAGACAGCTTGCCCAGACACGCCGCGAGATGGAGCGCGATCTCAAGCGTCGAGACCGCGAGAAGCTGCGCGCCCTGCGCGACTCCATCCGCGAGGCCAAGCGCACCCGGCGCGAGAAGGTCCGCGAGATCGGCGAGCGCTGCCGCGACGCCAGAAAGCGAAACATCGAGCGCGCCAAGCGCGCCCGAGAGCGCCTGCGCGAAAGCATCCTGCGCACCCGCGAGCGCGCCAAGAGCCTGTGTGCCGTCAGCCGTGGCGAGGCCAGGGCCTCCACCCTCAAGCAGATCGAGAAGGCCGTCGAAGCCCTCGACCAAGAGCGCGCCATCCAGCGCCAGCTCGCCGTCTGGACGCGCCCCAAGAGCTGCCCCGTCTCCGCGCGACGGGCACGCGCCGAGCAACGACAAGAGAGCGACTGCGAGGTCGCCGCGAACCTCGACGACCCGGGCCTGCGCGTCGTCTGGGAGCACGTGAAGCACAAGATCAAAGCCGGCCCCAGGCGCACCCGCACCGAAGCCTTTCTCGAGTGGGCCCACGACCATTCCGCCGACGTCTACGCCATCCAGGAGGCCGACGCCGAGCGCGCCCTGCGCGAGCTCGAGGAAGAAGAGCGCCGCATGGCGCGCGATCTCAAGAAGGCCGGGCGATACAAGAAGCGCTCCCCAGAGCAGCTCGCCGAGATGCTCGCCGCCGTGCCGTTTTAGGGGGGACGCGGCTTACAACCTAGTGGAATGACGAGAGAGGCCGTGAGCTCATGGGCTCATAGCTCTCCGCACGTTCGAGGACCGGGCCGCGACCACAGCGTGAAGCCGTGAGCTCACAAGCTCGCAGCCCTCCCAAGCCCGCGACGCACGGAATCGCGAGCTCACGGGCCCACGGAACTACGCGCTCAACACCACGAAGCTCGCGAGCCTACGGAGTCATAAGACTGCGACACCGCAACACCGCAAGCCCACGACACCGCAACACCGCAAGCCACGACACCGCAACACCGCAAGCCCACGACACCGCAACACCGCAAGCCCACGACACCGCAACACCGCAAGCCCACGAC
>CAYNOM010000157.1:9410-9708 GCA_964398415.1 uncultured Polyangiales bacterium
ACCGCAACACCGCGAGACCACAAAGCCGCCAACTCACAAGCCCGCAATGCCACAGCGCCACAGCACCACAACTTCGCAAGCCCGCAGCCCCATGGACCCACACACCCATGGACCCATAGCGTCATGAACCAACAAACCCGTGACGCTACAGGCTCACAGCACCAAAGAACCGTGGGCCTGCGGCATCGCGAGACTGCAGGCTCACAACACCGTAAACCTACAACTCCGCAACACCGTGAACCTCCGAGCCCGCAGACCCATGGACTCGCAGCACCACGACACCGCAGTTTTTTGACGT
>CAYNOM010000157.1:9808-11255 GCA_964398415.1 uncultured Polyangiales bacterium
CCGAGCCCGCAGACCCATGGACTCGCAGCACCACGACACCGCAGTTTTTTGACGTCGTGAGCTCACGGGATTTAGGGTCGCCGCCATGATCCTCACCCTCGCTGGACAAAAGGGCGGGACGGGCAAGAGCACGCTCGCCATCAACCTCGCCGTCGAATGGATGCGCCGCGGCAAGCGCGTGTTGCTCGTGGACGCCGACCCCCAGGGCACCACGCTCACGTGGTCGAACGTCGCGGCCGAGGCAGGCGTCAAAGCGCCCACCGTGATCGCCATGGGCGACAATCTCCGCCAGGCGCTCCCCGAGCTCGCCGCCGCGGCCGACGTCACGATCATCGATACCGCTGGTCGCCAGAGCAAGCGCCTCGCCGGAGCCCTCATGTTGGCCGATGTCGCCTTGCTGCCGTGCCGGCCTTACCCCTCAGACGTCTGGGCGCTCGCCGAGTCCGTCGAGACCGTCCGCACCGTACAAGAGCTTCGCCCCGAGCTACTCGCCGCCATCGTCATCAATGGCAAGGAAGCTCGGACCGCCCTTGGCCGTGGAGCTCGTGATGCCGTGAGCTCAGCCGGGCTCCCAGTGCTCAACGCCGACATCTGCCAGCGCATCGCGTTCGCCGAGGCCTGCGCGATGGGGAAGGGCGTCACCACCTACGCGCCCAAGACACCGGCCGCAGCCGAGCTGCGCGCCATCGTGGATGAAATCGAGACCCTGACCGGCCTGAAGGAGGCGGCGGCCTAATGTCGAAGCTCTTCAATATCAACCCCCGCAAGCCCAACACACTGAGCGAAGAGGCCGTCCGCAAGCTCGAAGAAGCCATCGCTGCGAAAGGGGAGGGGGTCGCCGGCCAAGCGGCTGCCGTCGTGACTCCGCAGACTCATGAGCTCGCGAGCTCAACGGATACTCCTACCGAAGTGATTCCCGCGCTCGTCCCGGTCGAAGCCGCTCCGGCAGTCATCGATGCTCCTGCGGTAACACCAGTGCGCAACGCCGTAAGCTCACGAGCCCGCAGCGCCACAAAATCGCGAGCCCGCGAGCTCCCAACCACTGGCGTGGGTACCATGCACAATCCGCGCGTGCGCAAGACCGACGGCGTGCAAACTCGCTCGACGACGGTTCACCTCCCGGTCGAATTGGCGAAGAAGCTCGCGGTTCACTGCGCGATGACGGGACGCAAGCAGAGCGACGTGATCGCCGAGGCGGTTGAGGCCGTGCTGCAGTAGGGACTCTCCCAACGCCGGGCCTCTCAATACTCGCTCCAGGCAAAGCCTTCCCCGCGTGCCCACCGAGCGCAGTGCGACCCATCCACTGATGGCTCACACAGCTCCACGAATCCGAGCGGCCTATCTGCACCGAATAGATCCACCTCGTCTACGCCGGCGGGAAGCTGGGGCAATAGGATCTCCCCGTCGCGCGCCATGCTCGTCGTGCGCTCGGCATAGACCTCCCAGC
>CAYNOM010000158.1:0-11230 GCA_964398415.1 uncultured Polyangiales bacterium
CACCCTCGATCTCAATGAGCTCTTGTCGCTCGTCTTGTCGCGCGTTTCGCAGGTGGTGGAGGCTGAGCGCTCGACCCTGTACCTGCTCGACGAGGAGAGCGGCGAGCTGTGGTCGAAGGTGACCCAGGGCGAGGAAGTGGTCGAGATTCGGCTGCGCGTGGGCGACGGCCTGGCTGGCTGGGTGGCTTCCCAGGGCCGCTCGGTGAACATCAAAGACGCCTACCTCGACGAGCGTTTCGACGCGGCCTGGGACAGACGAACGGGCTTTCGCACCCGCTCGATCCTGTGCGTGCCGATGAAGAACCACCACGGTCGCATTCTGGGCGTGCTTCAGGCCCTCAACCGACGTGATGGCTACTTCACGATGGAGGACGAGTCGCTGCTCAGCGCGCTCGCCTCCCAGGCGGCGGTATGTGTCGAGAACTCCAAGCTGTTTTTGTCGGTGGTCGGCAAGAACATGGAGTTGCTCGAGACGAAGACCCAGCTCGAGCGCAAGGTCCGAGAGCTCGACGTGCTGGTCGAGATCGCCAACATCGTCGCCACGGCGGGCAAGCTCGACGACATGCTCGAGGGAGTCTTGGCGCGCACCCTACGCGCCGTCGACGCCGAAGCCGGCGCGGTGTTGATCTCCGACGATCACACGGGTGAGCTCAGCTTTCGGTGTGCCGTAGGTGGGGCGCCGGAAGCCGTGAAGCCGGTGCGCATCAAGGCCGGCGAAGGCATATGCGGCTGGGTGGCGCTGCACGGTGAGCCGCAGATCGTCAACGACGTGCACAAAGACTCGCGCCACTCGAGAATGCTCGAGGACGCCATCGGCTACCACCCGCGCAGCGTCCTGTGCGTGCCCCTGCATTGGGAGGACGGCGTCGGTGCGCTCGAGCTGCTCAACAAGTCACGCGGCGAAGCCGACTTCACGGAAGACGATCTCAAGCTCGCTGCCGTCATCGCGAGCAACGTCTCGAGCGCCATCGGCCTCGCCCGCGCCCGCGAGCGGCGTGAGCGCGAGGAGCGCTTGAGCACGATAGGTCAGCTTCTCTCGGGCGTGCTGCACGATCTCAAGACTCCGATCACCGTGATCAGTGGTGCGGTGCAGCAGCTCGTCTCCGAGCGTGACGAGACCAAGCGGCAGGCCCACGCAGATCGCGTCGTGCGGCAGGTCGGGGTCATCAACTCGATGGTGCGCGAGACGCTGGCGTTCGCGCGGGGCGAGAGCACGCTGTGGGTGCGCAAGGTGTACCTGCATCAGTTCTTCGGCGATCTCGAGCAGCAGCTCGCGCAGGAGTTTCGTGCGCGGGGCATGGCGGTGAAGCTCGAGTTGCTCGACCGTGGCGTGGCCCACTTCGATCAGCACAAGGTGCAGCGCGCCATCCACAACCTCGCACGCAACGCGGTTGAAGCGCTCGGGGGCAAGCCCGGCACGCTGACCTTGCGTGTCGATCGCGCACCCGATGGGGCGCTGCGCATCCAGGTGACCGACGACGGGCCTGGCATCTCGGATGCCATTCGCGGACGCCTGTTCGAGTCGTTCACCACCCACGGCAAAGCGGGCGGCACGGGGCTCGGTCTCGCCATCGTGCGCAAGATCGTGCAAGACCACGGCGGCGCGGTGGATGTCGAGAGTCATCCCGGAAAGACGACCTTCACGCTGCTCGTGCCCGAGCCGGCCGCCGCGGACGCTCGGCCGTCTTCGCCGGAGCGTTCGGCCATCGAAGCCTGACGAGCGGCGCGAGAAACGGGCTCATAGCGGCTTTCGCCTCGGCCCCTCCCTGCGACGCACCCAGAGTGCGCCTCAGTCGGGTCCTGCGGGCGCGCTCGCTCTGAGCCCATTTCTCGCGCCGCTCTTGAGCGCGCCGCTCTTGAGCGCAAGCGCTAGCCGAAGTCGCGTTCGACGCGCTCTTGATCCTCTTTGCAGCGGATGCAGAGCTGCGTCTCGGGACGGGCCTCGAGTCGCTTGACGGAGATGGGCTCCTCACAGGACTCGCAGATGCCGAAGCTGCCGTCGTCGATGCGCTGCAGGGCCTTGTCGATCTTGTCGAGGAAGAAGCGCTCACGGCCGCGCAGGCGGAACGTGAACGATTGGATGTACTCGCTCGACGCCAGATCCATCTCGTCGGGTAGATCGTTGGTGTCCAGCATCATGTCCTCGTGAAGGCTCTCCTTGGCGCTCTTGATGAGGGCCTCCTTCTTGTCTTCGAGGATCTTGCGGAAGCGCTTGAGGTCAGTCTTCTTCAGCGCTTCGGACTTCTTCATCGTCATAGGAAGTCCCCTTGTCCCTTTCTGGCGGCCGCAGAACATAGAGCCCCGGAGCTTTTGGTCAAGCCGTTCCCCCCGAATGCCGCGCAAGAAGGATATCAGAATCGATGTAGCGGATGGCTCACAGGTGCGTGACTGGCCTCGCGTATCACGTGGGATTCGAGCTTTGCGGGCGCAAGCGACGCACGGCGAGGTCAGCCAGGAAACAGGCGAGCGCGAGCCACAAGAATGGGGCAAAGCGCGGCTCTTTGGTGGGAGACAGGCGGCTCTCGGCGGCAAACAGCGCCTCGCCGCTCGGCGCGGGCCCGCCGCCCGTGGCCGCAGCGAGGCGCGCGAGCAGGCCGTTATCGACGCCGCCCGCGGCGTACTCGGCTGGGAAAGAGTGGCTGTGGGAGCCGCGTCCGACGATCTCGGTCTTGCCCGAGCGCTGGAGAACGGCCTCCAGCGTGAAGCTGCCGAGCACGGGCAGGCGCAGGCGCGCCTCGTAGCGTCCGGGCGCGACCTCGGACAACGCGGCAGTGAGTGGGTCGCCCGTCGAGGGGCGCACCACCAGATCGCCCGTCAGCCCGTGGATGAAGCGCTCACGCGCGTCGAGGGCATCGAGCCAGGCGACGAGCACGTCTCCGCGCTGCTCGGCACGGATCGGCACCACCTCCTCGCTGTCTGCCGGCATATGCTCGCGGACGAGCTGCCCCCACAGCTTGGGTAGCTCGGAGAAGCGCAGCCACTCGGAAGACCAGCGCGGCGTCAGATCGCTCGTCCACGCCAGAGACCAACCGAGCCCGACCCGCATGCGCGCGAGCAGCGGCTCGCCCACGTCGCTCTCCAGGATCACCTGGGCGGGAGCGGGCCTTGCGCGCGTGGCCACATAGCCGCGTAGGTAAGGTGCGCGTTCGATGCCGACGCCCGCGAGAAAATCGGCTGGGGTTCGGACGCGCACGGCGACGTAGTCCTCGACGGCTGCCGAGCGCGCGACGGCGTGGGTTTCGCGCATGAACAAGCGCGGGATGTTGTGGGGGTCGCTCGTGAAGTGCGCGCGACCGGCTCCGAGCCGCGCGAGCTGCTCGAGCAACGAGCGATTGACGTCTTCCCCGAGGCCGATCGTCGAGACCGTGATGGCGTCGACGTGCATGCTTTGCACGAGGGTCTCGAGGCCGTTCTCCTGGGTTTGCCCGTCGGTCAAGAGGATCACGTGCTTGAGCCGTGCGCGCACGGCAGACAGATCGGCGTAGGCCGCATCGAGCGCGGGAAAGATGGCGGTGCCTCCTCCGGCAGCGAGCTTGCCGATGCCGCGCGTGAGTGCGAGGCGGTTCTCGGCGGTCTGCAAGCGGACGACCCGCACGGGTTGCGCGTCGAAGCCGATGACGCCGAGATAGTCGTCGGGGCCGAGCAGCTCGGCCGTGGCGCGCGCTGCCTCCTTGGCGAGCTCGATCTTGGGGCCGTTCATGGAGCCGCTCTTGTCGATCACCAAGACCAGCGCCAGGGTCGGTTGGTCGCGTCTGCGCTCGGTGTCGAGGCGCACGGGCAACAGGGGCTCGAGGCGACTGTTGCGATAGCCGCCGAGTCCGAAGCCCTTGTCTCCGCCTGCCATCAGAAAGGCGCCGCCGCTCTGCATGTAGCGCTCGATCGTGGAGATGGCGGCGTCGGAGAGCGCGTCTGCGCTGACGTTCGAGAGCACATAGAGAGAGACGCCGGCGAGCTCTGCCGGGCTGCGCGGTGCGCCGTTTTCGCCACGCACCTCCACATCGAGCTGCGCGGCACGTAGGGCGGCGACAAACGGCGCCGAACGCTCCCGCTCGGCCTCGACGAGCAGCACGCGCGGCTGCCCGCGTACATCGACCTTGCGCTCGAAGCGGTTGTTTTGCGCGAAGGTGTCGCCCAGAAGCTCGCTGAGCTCGGCGCGATAGGTCACGGGTCCGGCGACGTGGGCCACCGAGCGCAGCTCGACGCTGTTTTCGCCTGCCTTCAGCTCGAGGTCGCGCGTGCCGTCGAGCCCGCTCAGCACATCGTTCTGGTAGACGGAGAGTCGGGCGCGGGTGTCTTGGGTGGCGTGAATGAGCACGCGCAGCCGAAACGGCGTCCCGGCCTTGAGGGTCTCGGGCAGCTCGATCCCGGTGAGCCCCACCTCGAGCGGGATCGCCCCCTCGGGAGCAGCCGTCCACATGCCTGTGGCCGACTCCGCGAGGCGGGTGGCGACCGCGGCAGCATCGCCATGGGTCTCTCGGCCATCGCTGATCAGCACTGCCTTCGGGATGTGGCCGGGGGGAAACAGCGCGAGCGCGTAAGACATGGCCGCGGCGAGGTTCGACTCCGAGCCGTCCGCGTGACGCGCGAGTGGGACGGGGCCCGTCTCAGGAATCGGGACGACGCGCGCGCTCTTCGCGAAAGTGACGAGCTGCACGTCGTTGTCGCCTCGCGCATCGAAGGCGCTGCGTACACGGCGGCCCGCTGCCTCGAGTGATGTGCTGTCGATGGAGTCGGAGACGTCGACGAGGAACAGCAGGCTGACGCGATCGGACGTCTCGAGCGCCACGGGCTGAGCGAGGGCGACGCTGACGGCGGCGAGGCCGCATACGCGGAGCAGCGTGGAGAGTGCGACCCGCAGGCGTGACAGCTGGGCGAGGGAAAGCAGCGGTGGAAACAGCGCGAGTGGCAGCACGGCGAGCAGCGCGAAGGCGCGCGGCGTGAGGAACGTGAGCTCCTCGCCCCACACGGACACGTCGAGCGGCCCGTCGAAGGCGACGAGGAGGATGAGCGCGAGGAGCGCCGCCGCGGCGACGAGGCCTGCCAGCACGGTGCTTCGAACGCGGCGCCTCACGTGGTCCACCGGCGATGAAAGGACAGCCACTCGAGCGCCATCAGCATGAGGGCCACCACGGCGAGCAGGAGCCAGGGTGAGCCTCCGAGCGGCGAGCCCGCGGAGCGCGTGGGAGCCTTCGAGGCGGCGGTGAGGAAGGCGTCACGCGGCGCGATGTGGCCCTCGTCTGCGGCGGGCACGTTGGCGGCGAGAAGGGTGCGTCGATCGGCAGCGACGATTTCGTAGAAGCCGGCGTGGCGCGGCGTGATTTGGGTCGCGCCTGCGACCACGGAGAGCGCGCGTGCAGAGCCGTCCGGGCTTCGCAGCGTCGCCTGGCTCACGTCCTCACCCACGTCGAGTCGAAGCGTTTCGCCGGCCTGACCCGAGCGGGCCTCGCTCGCATCGTCACCGGCAAGGTGCTGGATGGCTGCGAGGAGCAGAAGCGGAAACGCGACGCGCAGGCTGAGGTCGGTCTTGCGAAGATCGAAGGCCAAGGCGACGAAGGGCTGTCCGTGGCGCGCGCCAGAGACGAGGAGCGGCTCACGCTTGTTCGTCTCACCGAGGCTCTGGTCGCCTTCGCTCAGCGTGAAGGCGAGAGCCGAGGCGATGTTGACGTCGGCGAGCGCGAGACCCCGCGTGATGGGATGCCGCGCGACCACGCGATCGAAGAAGGGACGCGCGATTTCTCCACGTACTTCGAGCGGAGCAAAACGTCCGGGGCTGGGGGACGGCGCGATGTAGAGCGCGGCGGTGCTCGGGGCTGCGCTCGGCAAGGTGCCGTCGAACACGACCACATCGAACGCGCTCTCTTCACCCTGCACGAACGCGTTGCTACGTCGCTCGACGACCTCGAGGTATTCGTCGAGCAACAGCGCGGCCTCGAGATAGCGATTGCCCGGACCGACGAGCAGCACTCGCGTGCGCTTTTTGCCGGGCAGAACCGCGAACGCGCGATCGTCACTCGGCAGGGCATCGGCCCCGGCCCCGAGGCTGATGCGCGCCTGAAGCGAGCCGTCTGCGGAGACCAGATTTTCGAAGGTGCGGGTGGTTTCCGCGTCGCCGTCGAGCTCGAGCTCCTCTTCGAACAAGAGCGCCTCGGCGGCGTAGAGACGCAAGGTGATGCGCTCGCGCGAGGGGCCGAAGTTTTTGACGCGCACGATGCTCTCGTGACGGTTTCGATCGAGCGCGTAGGGCCGCACCGAGAAGTGCGTGATGCCCACGTTGCGCGCATCGCGGCCGACGCGCACGTAGCGGAGGTCGAGCTCGCCCTTCGGCAAAAGCTCCTCGCCCCGATCGAGTCCGCGCAGGTTGCCGTCGCTCACGAGCCACAGCTCGCGCTCGCCCTCGCTGCCGAGCACGTCACGCGCGAAGCTGAGCGCGGGCTCGATGTCGCCCGAGACGTCGCTCGCGCTCACACGCGCGATGGCCGACTCGAGCAGTGCCCTGTCCTCGGTGAACGCGCACAGCGGGAGCACGCCATCGTCGAGCTGCGCGACGAGGGCAAGATCGCCTGGCTCGAGCGCATGCACGATGTCGCGTGCCGCACGGCGGGCCGCATCGAGCCGCGTCGGCGCAGCGTCGCGTGCCGACATCGACGCGCTCGCGTCGATCAACACGAGCACACGCCGCGGAGGCGTCGACCGCTCGAGGTGTGGATCGGCGATGGCGAACACCAAACACAGCGCGATCGCGAGGGCGAGCAAGAGCGACAAGAGGCGCCTCAGCCAGCGCGACCAGGCGTGGCTTCGGGTCTTGGCAGACCCGAGCTCGAGCAAGGCGAGGCTTGGCACGATGCGCCGTCGCTGTCGCGGCTCGAGCAGGTACATGAGCACGACGAAGGCGAGCACGCCCGCGAGCGTCAGGCCGAGCACGAGCGGGCTTGTGCCGACGAAGGTCATGCGCCGAGCAGGCCGCCGCGTCGCAAGAGGTCGAGCACGGCGTCGTCGAAGGGGTGATCGATGGGGAGCGAGAAGTAGGGCACCTGCTTGTCGCGGCAGAAGGCGTTGAGGCGCGCTTCGTGGGCGCGGTGTGCGCGCTCGAGGTCCTCGAGCATGCGCTCGGTGACGGTGAGCTCCCGTGCCTCGCCCGTTTCCGCATCGACGAGGGTGATGTCTCCCAGCATGGAGTCGTCGAGCTCGTGGCGATCGACGATGTGCAACACGGCCACCTCGAAGCGCGCGTAGCGCAGGGCGTCGATGCCCGCTTCGAAGCCCGCGAGGTCGTAGGCGTCGGTGATCACGATGGCCATCCCGCGTCGAGCCTCGCGGGCCGCGAACGCCTTGAGGGCGCGCGCCATGTCGGTGCGTCCCGAGGCCTCGAGCTCGGACACGAAGCGCAGCATCGACAGGGCGCGGCTTTGGCCTCGCGTCGGCGCAAGCCGAGGTCCGAGCGTGTCGGTGAAGGCCTGAACGCTCACCCGATCGAGCCCGGCGAGCGCGATGTAGCCGAGGGCCGCCGCGATGCTCTTGGCGTAGTCGAGCTTCTTCGAGCCCGCGGTCGCCATCGAAGCCGAGCAATCGAGCAAGAGATAGACCGACATGTCCTGCTCTTCCTCGAACTGTTTGAGCAGCAAGCGATCGGAGCGGCCGAAGACCTTCCAGTCGAGGAAGCGAAAGTCGTCACCGGGGACGTAGGGCCGATGCTCGGCGAACTCGATGCCGCTGCCCGCCTTCTTCGAGCGCCGCTCTGCGCGCAGGTTGCCGCTCGAAAGGCGCCGCGCCACCAGCACGAGGCGCTCGAGTCGACGCTGGAAGTCCTCGCCCCAGGCCTGGCTGAGGTCCTTCGGAGTGGTGGGACGTTCCGAGCGTCGAAAGAGAGAGCGCATGCGACCCTCAGCCCGCGTCGGGGCGCGTGGCCTCGAGGATGTCGTCGAGCAGCTCGTCGGTGCGCACGCCCTCGGCCTCGCCTTCGAAGCTCATGATGATGCGGTGGCGGAGCGCGGGCTTCATCACGGCGCGTACGTCGTCCGTCGACACGCTGAAGCGTCCGTCGAACACGGCGTGGGCCTTGGCCGACAGCAGCATGGCCTGGGCGCCACGGGGGCTTGCGCCAAAACGTACGAAGCGTGCGATGCGAGGTAGGCCCTTCTGGCGTTCGGGATGGGTCGCCTCGAGCAGGCGCACGGCGTAGTTTTGCACGTGTCGCGCGACCGCCACCTCGCGCACGACGCGGCGTAACGCAAGCACGCGCTCTTGACTGATCACGGGCTCGATCGGCGTATCTTCGTTGCCGGTGGTGCGATCGAGAATCTGATGCAGCTCGTCGTGGGACGGGAACTCGACGTGCAGCTTGAGCAGGAAGCGATCGAGCTGGGCCTCGGGCAAGGGGTAGGTGCCCTCCATCTCGAGCGGGTTTTGGGTCGCGAGCACGCAGTAGGGCTCTTCGAGCGTGTGGGTCGTGTTGCCTACGGTGACCGCGTGCTCTTGCATCACCTCGAGCAGCGCGCTCTGGGTGCGCGGCGTCGCGCGGTTGACCTCGTCGGCGAGCAAGATGTTCGAGAACACGGGCCCGCGCTGGAAGCTGAAGCTGCGCCCTCCCTTGTCGGTCTCGGTGATCACCGTCGTGCCGACGATGTCGCTGGGCATGAGATCGGGCGTGAACTGAATGCGTGAGAAGCGCAGCGAGAGCGCCTGGGCGAGGGTGCGTACGAGCATCGTCTTGCCGAGGCCGGGCACTCCCTCGAGCAGCGCGTGACCGCCGCACAAGAGGCACATCAGGGCGCCGTCGAGGGGCGCGCGCTGACCCACGATGCGCTTTTGGACGGCTTCGCGGACGCGTGCGACGTCCTGGGTCAGGGCCTCGACATCGCCTTCGGGCGTCACCTTGCTCACGGGCTCTCCTCAGCGCGTCGAGGACGGATCAGTTGAAAGTAGCGTTCGACGTAGAAGCGATAGCCTGGCGGAATCTCGTCGCGCTCGAGCACCTCTTCTGCGTGGCTTCGATACTCAGTGTACACGTTGCGGTAGGAGGTTGTGGCGAAGCCGCGATCGGCCGCATCGAGGATGACCTCACTGCGGGTCGGGCCCTTCGAGGGGCTGCCGTGTACCTGGCTGTCTCGCAGCTTTTCATCGATGTCGGTGGGTCGAGCGAGCTTCTTCGGATCGTGCTCGCTCGACCCGCCCTCGCTTTGCGTCACTTGCCGCGCCATGCCGGGAAGCAGGAGCTCAGCGTCCGGCTCGCCTGCGCCATCGAGGCGCAGCACGCGTGCGCCATCCCCGTCTTTGGTCGAGCGACCCTCGCGCTTCTCGTCAGCACCGGCGCCTTGTTTCTGCGCGTCACCCGAGCCCTCGCCACTCTCACCGGCTTCTCCGAGCTTGCCCAGCACGAGCCGAGCCCTTTCGGCCTCCTGTCGTCCCTGGGCACGGAGGTCGAAGCGTCGGCGCTGCTCGTCGCGTCGAGAGCCTTCACCGCCTTGGCCCTCACCCTCTTGTTGCTGTCGCTGTCGTTGCATGAGCTCGCGCAGCAGTGACATCTGACGCAGAAGATCCCGCTTCTGATCCGCGCTCATGCTCTCACGTGCGAAGCGCCGCAAGCTCTCGGCTGCGCGCGACAGCGCCTCTTCCGCCTGATCGTCGGCGCCACCTCCCAGGGCTTCGGCCGCCGACGACAGCTCGCGTGAGAGACGCGCGAGCTCGCGACTCTGCTTGGCCCGCTCCTGGTTTTCGCGACGCAGCCGTTCGAGCTCACGCTTCTGTTGCTGCAAGAGGCGTTTCTCCGCCGGAGTGCGTGGCTCTGACTGGGCCTGCTGTTTCTTCAGCAAGCTGAGCTCCTGCTCCTTGGCTTCGGCTGCGGCCCTTGCGCGCTCGCGCGCGAGCACCTGATCGAGGGAGCGCTTGAGTAACGCGCGCTCGCGCGTCGGTTGCCCCTCGATGCGTCGAGCGAGCCTGTCGAGGGCCGCCGCAGCCGCCGGGGCGTCATTCGAAAGCAGCGCGCTGCGCAGCGCGTCGTCCGCGGGGGCGAGATCCTTGGCGAGCTCTGCGAACGCGGCGGCATCGGCGCTCCGATCGAGCGCGGGGCCCGAGACCAGGCGTTTTTCGAGCGAGAGCAGCGCTTCGATGGCTTCTTCGCGGCTCGCTTCGCCGCGCGAGATGCTCTCGAGCAACGCATTGTAGGCGCGTACTTCCTCCGGGAGCTCCTCGTCCACCGAGGCCGCGCTGAGCTGCTCGAGCTGCTCGCGAAAGGCGGCAGTCTCGGCAGCCGAGAGCGCGAGGGGCTTCACGGGGGCAGGCTCGGGCGTCACGACGCTGGGAGCGGGCAGCGGCACGAGCGCGGTGAGGGCCCACAGCCCGGCCAGCACCACCACGTGCGGCAGCGCGTAGGGGCGCGCGAAGGGTACAGCCTTGGCTGCGGACAAGCCCTCGCAGTGGCGCAGCGCATCGCGAATGCTCGCTTGCATGAACGGCGTGCGCTGGCCTTCGGGCGTGGCCGTGAACTCGAGCGCGGAGCGCAGGCGGTCGCTCAGGCCATGCGCGTGGTCGAGCCGCGAGGCGGCGCGGGTGCGACTCGGGGGCCACAGCGCCGCCACGAACGCGATGCCCGCGCCGGCGCCGAGCAACCAGGGGAGGGGCAGCTCACCCGTGCGACCCAGGACGCGGCCCACGCCGCGGTAGAGCGCGGACAGGGCAAAGCTCACCGCAAGCGCGTAGGCGAAGCCCTCGAGGGCCCGCTGCGCACGCATGCGCGCACGGGTTTGCCTGAGGATGCGCGACAGCGGTGTCAGGTCTTGCATGCCCACTCGCCAGTGTACCGCGATCTCGGGGCATGTTCGCCGCTCGGCGGACGAAGGTAGTGCAGAGCCGGCGACGTGAGGGCCGGATCGGGACGCCCTCGTGAGCTGGGGTGGTAACATGCGAGATCGCGCGAACTGCATGTCGTGGTCGTGGTCGTGGTCGGCCGTGAGCGAAAGCTGTTCGTTCACGCTCACGCTCACGCTCACGCTCACGAGCGTGAAGGCGCGACTCACTGTGAGCGCACGGAGGCCCGTGGCCGGCCGCCTGCGGTGGACATGCTCCTTGCGGTGCTCGGCGTCGCCGACTTGCGGGCTCTCGCGCGCCCAGCCGTGGTCGTGAGCCTGAGCGTGAGCGTGAGCGTGGTCGGTCGTGAGCGCAGCCGTTCGAACGCTCTCGCTCGCGCTGGTGTGCGCGCCTTCAACGCAAGAGCACGGAGGCCCGTGGCCGGCCG
>CAYNOM010000159.1:0-11229 GCA_964398415.1 uncultured Polyangiales bacterium
GAGACCGATGACCAGCGACGGGTGCGCGGACGCGTTGCGCATGCCGGTGCGAAACACCTCGATAGCATCGGACAGGCGCCCGCTCGTCGAATAGGCCGCTCCGAGCGCGGCGTAGCCAGCGGCCCAGCGCGGCGCGACAGCCACGGCCTCGCGGTAGAGCGTGATGGCGGAGATCAAATCGCCCGCGTCGGTGGCCGAGTCTCCACGTTTGAGCAGGCTCTCCGCGCGCCGCAGCGTGCTCGACTGGGCCGTGGCTGACGACGCGGCGCTGCAGACCATGACGCCGGCCACAACGCCGGCCACGACCACGAGCTTGCCGAGCCCTCGCATGCTCGGATCGTGTCACGCGCAGCATGGCGCGACCACACGGTGTCAGCGCGGAAAGCTGTCGCGCAGTCGCTCGAGGGCCTTTCCGTGCAGTCGACTCGCCCAGCTCTTCGAGAGCCCGAGCTGCTGCCCGGCCTGGTCGATGGTGAGCCCATCGAAGTAGATCGACCGAAGCAGCGTCTGCTCCTTGTCGGGCAGCGCCGAGAGCGCCTCGCGTACGACGACCACGTTCTGAGCATCGGTGAACAGGCTCTCGGGCGTCGTGTCGTCCTCTTGCTTCTCTTGTCCGACGGCAGCGAGCATGTAGGCCGCGCTGACCTTGGCCAGGGTCTCGTCGAGTCGATGTGCACGCTCGGCCAGGGAGGCGGGGGCAAAAGCGCCCTGGGCCTCCGCCACCTGCTCGCCCAGCGCGTCCATGGCTTCGAAGGCCTTGAGCTTCGCGTAGGCGCGTCTGCGCATCCAACCCTGGCTGCGGATCCCGTCGACCACCGCACCACGGATCCGGTAGTACGCAAACGTGGAGAAGCGCACGCCGCGCTCGGGATCGAAGCGCTGCTTGGCTTCGTACAGGCCTTGAAAGCCGTAGCCGCGCAGGTCGTCGAGATCACACGAGAGCTCGAGCTCGGCAACCAGCCGACGCACGACGCGTTCGACGAGCTCGCGATGCGCTTCGATGTCTTCGAGCTCACCCTGCATGCATGCCTTCCCGCGCCTGCCTACACGCGACACCCCATCAGCGTCAAGCTGAGTACCGTGAGAGCGCGCGGTTGAGCTAGGCCTTGAGGGGGCGGCGAGAAGGCAGTATGACTTGCCGCCGTGTCGAGCCGCGACGACATCCGTCCCACCCTGCATCACGCCGCAGCGCGCGGCAGAGTGGGCCCCTTTGGTGCCCTGATCGTGGCTGCCGCGACCGACCCGGCCGCAGCGCGTGGCCTCGCGGGGGCGTATGCTTCGCTCGCCGTGGGGGCGCGCAGACACATCATCCAGGCTGTGCTCGCCGATGCGACGGCCGAGGGCATCAGTGCCTCACCCGCGCTGATCGCGCTGCTCGCCGTCGAAGAAGACCCCGAGCTTGCGCGCCTGATCGCCGAGTCGCTCAACTCCGCCGGAGGGGATGGTCTGCGTTCGACCGTCGCGTCGCGTGCGCTCTTGGCCGGCGACGAAGAGCGAGGCGGGGTGCTCCTCATCCGACCGCTGCACGGCACGTTCGTCGAAGTGCTGGCGCTGTCGTGGGAGCGCGCGCTCGGTGTCACCCACAGCGTGTTCGACCCGCTGGTCGACGACAGCGTCGCGGCCAATCACACGGCGCGTCTGCCCGACGGGCTCAGGTTCGAGGAAACGCCGACCTCGCTCGCCATCGACGTGCTCGCCTCGGTGCTGTGGGACCACCGTAAGAAACACGGACGGCTGCCCCCTGGCGTCGAGCGCTTCGCCGATCTGTTTGGGATTCCAGCGAACCTCTTGCTCAACAACCTATGAGCGCGGAGCCTGGCTGACCCGCGGGGGTGGGTGTGCCTCGACCTCGCGAAAGCACACGCGGCTCACCCGTCTGCGGCGCACGACCTCGACGACCGCCTCGAAGTCGCCCACGCGTACACGGTCGCCCGGACGCGCGATGCGGCCGAGCCTCTCGATGACGAAGGCGCTCACGGTTCGGTCGCTCTCGTCTGCGCCGACGAGGTCGCGGATTTCCTCCACGTCGAGATCGGCAAACGGGGTGGAGCCATCCACCACCACCGAACCGTCGGGGCGAATGATGGTGCGGTTCGGCTCATCGTCTGTTTCGTCGCGGATGTCGCCCACGATCTCCTCGACGCAGTCTTCGAGCGTGACGAGGCCGCTCGTGCCTCCGTACTCGTCGACGACGATGGCGATCGGCGTGCTCGACAGGCGAAAGTCTTGCAGCACCTCGGCCACGGTACGCGTCTCGGGCACGAACAGGATGTCGCGTCGCAGCGAGGCGAGCCCACCGCGGATCGGCCGCGGCGCCGTCCACAAGTCCTTGGCGTAGATGTAGCCCACGATGCGGTCCGGGTCGTTCTTCTCGCTGAGCGGATAGCGGCTGTAGCCTTCGCGCCGAATGCGCTCCTCGGCGCGCTCGAGCTCCTCGTCGATCGACAGCATCGTGACGTCCACGCGTGGCACCATCACGGCACGTACGCTGCGTCCGGAGCCGCGCAGCACGCGCTCGAGGAGGTCGCGCTGCGAGCCTTCGAGGCCGCCCGCACGAAAGGAGGCCTGCACCATGAGGCGGATTTCCTCGGGCGAAGCGGCAGCCCCCTCGTGACCGGCCGTACCCAGACCCACGCCGCGCAGCACGGCGTTCGACACAGCGTTGAGCACGCGCACGAACGGGTAGGTGGCGTAGTAGAACCACGACATCAGCGTTGCGCACGCGAGCACGACCGCTTCGGAACGCTGAATCGCCAAGTACTTGGGGGCCTGTTCGCCGACGATGATGTGAAGGCCCGAGATGATCGCGAAGGTGATCGTCATCGCGATGGGGTGCGAAACCTCAGCCGGCAGGCCGAGTGAACGAATGCTCGGCTCGATCATCGAGCCTATCGCCGGCTCGCCTACCCAGCCGAGCGCGAGCGATGCCAGCGTGATCCCGACCTGGGCCGCACTGAGGTAGGCCTCGAGCTGATTCAAGGCGTTGACCGCGCGCTGGGCCGACTTGTTGCCGGCCGCGGCCTTCGCCTCCAGCGAGGCAGGGCGAACCTTGACGAGGGCGAACTCGGCGGCGACGAAAAAGCCATTCGCCGCGATGCAGAACGCCGCCATCAAAAGAGCTAACACACAGCCCCGCGCATCGTCACGGGGCGCAGTTTACAGCTTGTGAGGCGGAATGGGAGAGCGAGTACCACGAACTGGCTCGGGCGCAGCCACCACCGCCTCGTCGTCGAGGGCACGCACGGCGGCCGAGAGCCGCGTCAGGCCCAACTGCTGGACGACGGCCGGCTGAAACACCTCGAAGATGCGCACGGCGGTGAGGCAGAACTGCTGCCCGATGCTGACCTCGCGCTCGATGAACGACTCGAAGGATCCGTAGCCCTTGACTTCGAACAGGCGCTCCTCTCGAACCTTGTGGAGCAAGCGGCCGATCTCGTAGAAGTTCTTGTTCGCCGAGCGCTTCAGCTCCCCCAGCTTCTGCTGCGTGGCGATGAGTGCCGTGAGACGGGCCTTGATCGACTCGGCCGCCTGCGGCTGGCGCGCCTCGGTGTGGAGGCTGCCCGTGGGCAAACGACCCCGCCCCATGGCGGAGGTGGCGGGTGCCTTCGCGGGGGGCGGCACAGACTTCTTCGCGACTCGGTCGTTGTCGTTGGCGGCGTCGGCAGCGGGAGGCGGCACCGTCTTTGCGCGCTTCTTGGTGGCCGCAGGCTCCGAGGCACGCTTGGCGGCGGCCGGCCGTTCAGTGTTCCTGGATCCCGAGGAGCGCGCCTCGGACTTGGCGCGCGCGGCAGATTTCTTCGTAGCAATGCCCACTTGGCCCCCCTTGGCGCTGCAAAGACGCCCGTCGGTTGCCATACCATTCCGCAATCGGAGTGTAAAGTTCGGCGCGCAGCAAGGAGTGTACCCAGCGTGCCCGTGTCCAACGTGGTAGAGCAGGCGCCCATCTTTCAGCACAGGAGCCTGTGAGCATGGCCACCTTTACTGCCCTTGTTGCCGAGGACGCCCAGCGCATCGCCCACGCCCACGGCCTAGGGACCTGTGTCGGCGTGAGCCCCATCGCCGCAGGTACGGTCAACTCCAACTACTTCATCGATACGGAGCGGGGCCGCTTCTTCGTCAGGCTCTACGAGCAGCAGGACGTGGACGGGGTAGCCTACGAGTGGGACTTGTTAGCCCATTTGAAGGAGTCTTCTGTGCCGCTGCCCGCGCGCGTGACCGGCCCCGCACCCGGTGAGGTTCGCGTCTCCGGCAAACCGGTGGCGGTGTTCGAGCAGGTGGTCGGGCAGGATGTCTGCCAGCGCCTCGTCACCCGCGACCGCGTGCACGCGGTCGGAGCCGCGCTCGCCCGGGCGGCGCGCGCGGGCCAGGGCTTTGCGACCATTCGCGAGGGACGCTTCGGGCTTTCGGATGTCGCGCGTCTGCTCGATGAAGCCGAGGCGGCCGGGCGTCCGGAGCTTTCGTCCGTGATCGCCCGCCTGCGCATGCTTCGCGCCGAAATCGAGGGGCAGTCGTTTGGGGCGCTTCCGCGTGGGGTCGTACACGGCGACTTGTTCCGCGACAACGTGCTGTGGGACGACGAGCGCATCGTCGCGTTGCTCGACTGGGAGAGCGCGAGCGACGGCATCCTCGTCTACGACCTGGCGGTGTGCATGCTCGCTTGGTGTTGCGGCGACGCGCTGGATCTGTCGCTCGCCGAAGCCATGCTGACGGGCTACCGCACCGAGCGCGAGCTCACGCCGGAGGAGTGGGAGGGGCTGTGGTGGCAGCTGCGCATGGGGTGTTTGCGCTTTGCCACCACACGCATCATCGATGTGTACCTGAAGGGCATCTACCCCCCGGGCTACAAGGACTATCGGCGCTTTCTTGCGCGCCTCGACGTGATCGAGGGCTTCTCCCCGCGCGAGCTCGAGACGCACCTTAGGAGGTGAGCCCGCCTCGCGGGACGCTACGCGCCTTCTTCGCGATCGACGATGGCAGCGAGCAACTCGGCTTCAGCGCACACGGCTTCGTCGACCTGCGCCGAGCCTGCGCATTTCCAGATGTTCGACTTCCGTTGGATCACCGACACCTCGAGCACCATGCGGTCGCCCGGCACCACCGGGGTGCGAAAGCGCGCGCGATCGATGCCCATGAAGTACATGATTTTCTGGTTGTGGTCGAAGGGCTCCGACGCGTAGGCGAGCACGCCGATGAGCTGCGCCAGCGCCTCCAGGATCAGCACGCCCGGGAAGATGGGCTTGCCGGGAAAGTGTCCTGGAAAGAACGGCTCGTTGTAGGTGACGCACTTGATCGCACGCGCCGACTTTCGCGGCTCGACGTTGACGACGCGGTCGAGCAGCACGAACGGCGAACGATGCGGCAGAATCCGCAGGATGCGCGGCAGGTCGAAGGTGACGTGGGCGTTGCTCATCGAGCCGCTCTCACGCTACCACGCGGCAGCGGGCCTTTCCTACTTCCACTTGCCTGCGTTGTAGAGCTGGATGAGGCGGTCGGTGAGGTCGAGGTGGGAGGGGACGAAGATCACGCCCGCCTCGTTGCGCTCGATCACCAGGGCGTAGCCCTCCGACTTGCCGAGGTCTTGCAGGATCTTCTCCATGCGCTGGATGATGACCTTGGTCTTTTCGCCTTCCTTCTCCGCCAGCTCACGCTGGTAGTCGACGTAGACCTGCTGCAGCTCGACGAGCTGCTTCTGGTAAGACTCGACCTTGGTCTCGAGCGCCTCGCGTGACAGCACATTCTTCTGCTGCTCGATTTGCTCCTTGAGCTTCTTCAGCTCTTCCTGCTTCTTATCGAGACCCTTCTGCCGGCTCTCGAAGATCTTCTTGAGCTCGGCCTTGGCGTTCTTGCCGTCAGCCGTCTCGTTGATGGCGCGCTGCAGGTCGACCACGGCGATCTTGCCCGACTGCGCCTCGGCAGCCTGTGGCGCGAACGCGGAGAAGAGCGCGGACAGCGTCAGCGCGGCGAAAACGGCAACCAGGGGGCGCGAGGGCTTCATTCGGGCGTCCTTTGGAGTTCGTTAGGGCGGCTAGCTACCCGGTTGGTCTCGAGAGGTCAAGCTGCCGGTCCAGCTCAACGACGCATGCGGGGGAGGGGCTATTCACCTGCCCCTCGGCGGCCTAAGCGCTTAGAAGAACTGGCCGATCGTGAACTCGAAGCGAACCTCGTCCTCGAAAGAGCGGCGGCGGAAGGGGAAGCCCCATTCGAAGCGCAGGGGCCCCATGGGCGAGAACCAGCGCACGCCAAAGCCCCAGGAGGTACGTAGGGCGAGCGGATTGAACGTGCAAGGGTCGCGCGTGGGATCGCCCTCGGGCTCGCTGCCGCCCTGGCAGTAGCGACGCTCGAGGTTGAACGTGTTGCCCGCGTCGGTGAACACGACGCCCTTGATCCCGACGGCGGCCAGGATCGGAAACTCGAGCTCGAGGTTCGAGCGCAGCATGACGTTGCCGCCCAGTCGGTAGCGCACCGGCGTGCCGTTCGGGTCGTTGCTGAACGGGATGTAGTTGTAGGGGCCGAGGCTCTGCAGCGCGAAGCCGCGCACGCTCAGGATGCCGCCGAGGAAGAAACGCTCGTACTGGGGCACGCCCTCGGGCTTGCGCGAGGTGATGAGGCCAGCCTCGGTGTTGAGGCGCAGCACCATGCCGCCAAACAAGGGATAGTAGAAGCGCCCGAAGTAGCGATGGCGCAGATAGGTGCGCTCGGAGCCGATGTAGGGATCGGCAGCCTCGGTCGACAGCGACGTGAAAATGCCCTTGGTGGGAAAGATGCGATTGTCGCGCGAATCCCAGGTCAAGGAGAGGCGCGCCGAGCTCGTGAAGCCGCCGAGCTGGCGGTTGGCGAGGCCCGATTGCTGTTGGATCGTGGCACCGGGTGCGTTGGCGGCGCCGAGAAAGCCGCCGGTGTTGGCCGACACGTCGACGTATTCGGCGCCGTAGCGTAGGGCGAGGCGCAGGTTTCGGTCGAAGATTGGATGACCAAACGCAATGCCGCCTCCGGTGGCCTTCTGGGTGAACGTCTGGAAGGCGTTGCTCGTGCGCGTGGCGTCGAGCGAGAGGCTCCAGAGCGTGCTCAGGAAATAGGGCTCGATGAACTGGACTTGGATCAGCTGACGGATGCCCGAGACCTGCGCCTGCAGCGAGAGCGACTGGCCGTGGCCGAACAGGTTCTGTTGATCGACCTGGGCCGTGAGGATGAACTGCTCGATGGACGAGAAGCCTGCGCCCACCTGGAATGTGCCCGTGGCGCGCTCACCGACCTCGTAGGTGATCACGAGTCCGTCGGATTCCTTGCCGTCCGACTCGGACATGTCGACGCGCTCGAAGTAGCCGAGGGCGTTGATGCGTTCTTTGCTGCGCTCGAGCAAGGTCTGGCTGTAGGCCTCGCCTTCGATGATCAGAATCTCGCGGCGCACGACCCGATCGCGGGTCTTGTCGTTGCCCTGGATGTCGATGCGCTCGATGTGGCACGGGGGCCCGCGCCGGATGGCGACGGTGACGTGCACGATGCGTTTCTCGGCGTCGAGCTCCGTCTCGGGATCGACCTGCACCTTGGCGTAGCTCGCGTCGCGATAGTGGCGCGTGATGCGCTCGATGCCTTCTGCGACCTTGGTGCGGCTGAACCACTCGCCCGGCTGGGCATCGACGAGCTCGCGGACCACGCGGCGCCCACCGAGGGGCTCGACCTCGCCGTCTTCGCCGCCGTATTCGACCACGCGCAGACGACCGATACGAAACCTCGGGCCTTCGACGACGGGCACCGTGATGTCGATCTGCTGACGATCGGGCGTCAGCTCGACACGCGGCGACGCGGCCTGCACCGTGAGGTAGCCGCGGTCGTAGTACAGCGCCTGCAGGCGCAGCACGTCCTCGTCGAAGAACTCGCGCTTGAACGTGTCGTTCGACGACAGAAACGAGAAGAAGCCCGTGGGCCTCGTGCGCATGAACTGCAAGATCTCGTCGTCGTCGAGGTGGTCGTTGCCGATGAACTGGATGCGACGAACCGAGACCTCGGGCCCCTCGACGATGTCGAAGCGAATCTCGACCTGGTTGTTGGCCATCGGGATCAGCTGGTAGCTGACCTTGGCGAGGAAGTAGCCCTCCTCGGCGTACACGTCGCGGACCTTGGGGATCTGCGCGCGAACCAGGTTTTCGGAGAGGATCGAGCCCACCTCGAGCGTGACCTTCTCCCTGATGTCGTCTTCATCGATGGCGTCATCGCCCTCGAAGGTGACCTTGCCGATGGCCGGCCGTTCTTTGACGTCGACGAGCAGCGTGATGTCGTTTCCGTCGACTTTGGCGCGAAAGACCAGATCGTCGAAGTAGCCGAGCTCCCACAGGGCGCGCGCATCGCGCGCGACTTCGGCATCCGTGCAGGGCATGCGTGGCTTGAGCTTCATGCCCGCGCGAACGTCGTCTGCGGACACGCGGCCGTTGCCCGTCACCTCGATCGCTCGAATCGCGCGCCCCTCACAGACCGTGCGGGGGACCAGGACGCTCGGCCCCTCGGCGCGCTCGGGAAGCTCCTCGAGTGCCTCATTTTCAGGCTCTTCGGCCGCATCGGGCAGGGGCTCGGGCTCGCTGGGCTCGGGCTCGCTGGGCTCGGGCTCTTGCGCCGCGGGCTCCGTAGGCGGCACGCCGCCCTCGCCGTCCTGGCCGAAGCCGGGCGCGGCAGGGAGAGCGACGAGTGCGCTCACGAGAAGAGCGATGAGCTGGGCGGAGCGCTTCATGCGATGGGTCTTGCACGAGGCTCACAGCGCCCCGAAAAGCCACGGCGGTTTAGTGGGTTAGACCGCCCGGAGCAAGCGAAGAAGGGGGCGTTAGACGGGCAGGGGGGCGTCCTCGTGGGCGACACCACGTCGTTCGTCACGCTCGATGCGCCCGTCGCGCATGGTCACGACACGCGGCATGCGTCGCGCGAGGTCTTGGCTGTGGGTGACGATGAGAAAGGTCGTGCCACGCGCTTGATTGAGCCGGAAGAACAGCTCGTGCATGGCATCGCTGGTCGCACTGTCCAGGTTCCCAGTGGGCTCGTCGGCGAGCACGAGGGCCGGCTCCATGACGAGGGCGCGCGCGAGTGCAACGCGTTGCTGCTCGCCGCCCGAAAGCTCGCCCGGTCGATGCTGGAGGCGCTGCTCCAGCCCGACCTCGCAGAGCAGCTCCTCGGCACGACGGCGCAGGCCGCTCACGCCTTTCTTGGCGATCATGCCCGGCATCAGCACGTTTTCGAGCGCCGTGAACTCGGGCAGCAGGTGGTGGAACTGGAAGACGAAGCCGATGGCCTGGTTGCGGAAGCTCGCGAGCTGGGCGCTCGAATAGGCGGTGACCTCGCGTCCGCTGAACAGGATTTTTCCCGAGGTGGGAGCGTCGAGGGTGCCGAGCAGGTGAAGGAGCGTGCTCTTGCCCGCGCCGGAGGCGCCCACGATGCACAGCATTTCACCGTGCTGGATGACCAGATCGATGGGCTTGAGGATGTCGAGGGCGCGACCTTCGTGAAAGAAGCGCTTGGTGACGCCTCGCACCTCGACGAGGGGAGCTCTTGGTCTTTCGGCGGTCGTCATGTTCACTCGTAGCGCAGGGCGTCCACGGGTCTGAGCCGGGATGCCAAGAGGGCGGGGTAGATGGTCACCACGAGACACACGGCCACCGCGGAGAAGCCCACGGCGAGAAACTCGGCGGGGTCGATGTGCACGGGCAGCCGATCGATGTAGTAGACCTCGGGGTTGAGCTTGACGCCGAAGTGTTCGGCCGCGAAGCACATCACGTAGCCGAGAGCGAGACCGAGCAACGATCCGAACAGCCCGATCAGCATGCCCTCGAGCACGAACACCATCACGATCGCGCGATCGGCGGCACCCATGGCCTTGAGCACGCCCACCTCGCGTCCCTTCTCCTGCACCATCAGCGTCAGCGTGCCGACGATGCAAAAGCTCGCCACCAGGATGGCGATGCCGAGGGCGATGAACATCGCGAGCTTCTCGAGCGCGAGCGCACCGAAGAGGTTCTTGTTGAGCTCTTGCCAGGGACGTACCCGAAGGCCCTGCGCGGGCGTGCCGGCTGCGAGCTTTTGCGCCACGTCCTGAGCGCGCTCGGGCTCGCGTACGGTCACCTCGACGCCGCTGATGGTGTCTGCCGCGCCGAGGAAGCGTTGCGCCGACGCCAGGGTGTCGTAGGCGAACTTCATGTCGTACTCGTACATGCCGCTGTAGAAAATGCCGGCCACGCGAAAGGGGCGGGCTTTGGGCATGGGGCCGGTGGGGCCGAGCTCGCCGAGGGGCGTCACGACGTTGACCTCGTCCCCGAGGTACAGACGCAAGCTGCGCGCGAGCTCCTGGCCCACGATGATGCCCGGCAGAACATCGGGCTTCGTGTCGGCGGCGGGCTCCGGCTTCTTCTGCTCCACGTCGAGCTTGGCGACGAGATCGTCGGCGCGGTCGAGCATGCGCTCGATGTCGTCGAGCAGGCGGCTGTTCTTTGGATCGGGGGCGTCGTCCTCCACGCGCTGACGAGTGACCTTGGGGCCGCCCACGCCGAGGCTCAGCTGGCTGCCCGACAGGCGCGTCAGCTTCTCGGGATGGACGAGGTAATCGAGCGCGCCGACGCGCATGTTGCTCGGCAGCTCGCTCACGTCGCCGATGTGGGCGGGATCGATGCCACGGAGCACGGCGCCCGCGAGGTTCGAGGCGCTCGAGATCATGACTTCGCCCGCGACGAAGGGCGATACGCCCTCGACGTCCGGCTCGCCGCGCGCGAAATCGACCAGCCGCGCGTAGTCGGCGATGGTGTCGTTCTCGCGGTCGATCACGATGTGGGCGTTGTTGCCCAGGATCTTGCGCTTCAAGTCTTGTCGAAAGCCGCCCATCACGGAGAGCGTGGTGGTGAGCGCGCAGGAGGACACGGTGACGGCGAGGATCGAAAGGCCGCCTATTGCGGCCAGAAAGCCGCTCTTTTTGGCCCGCAGCATGCGCGCCGCCACGAGGGACTCGAAGCCGAGTTTCTCGACCTGATCGAGCACGCGTGGCAGCGCGCGGATGCCGAGTCTTACCCCGAGCACCAAGCTGGCCGCGAGGCGCGCGCCCTCGAGATCGCGTCGCTCGCCGAGGTGCAACCACCACAGGTAAGCCGTGCCGCACGCGAGCGCCACGTCGAACAGCGTGAAGCACAGCGCGCGGCGGCTTTTCGCGATCAGAAACCAGAAGCTGAGCGCGGTGCCGACGCTCACGAGCGCGCTCAGCCC
>CAYNOM010000160.1:0-11228 GCA_964398415.1 uncultured Polyangiales bacterium
GAAGCGATAGTAGTCCATGCCGACGTTGTAGAGGTTCAGGTTGGCGCTGTAGACCTCGCCGGTGCGTGGATCGGACGACGAGGGGCCGTAGCCGAGCAGACCCAGCGTGGTGTCGATGTCCTGGTGCCAGACGACGAAGCTGTAGCGAATGTCGCCGAACTGGCGCTCGACGCCGCCGTCGTTCCACTCCTTGAACGCGAAGCGCAGCGAGGCGCCTGCGTCGGCGAGAATCTTGTTGGTGCTCGCCTCCAGCTCCTTGTACATCGGCTTGAAGCGCTGCGGAAAGCCCTGGTGGAAGTAGAAGACCACAGGCTCCTTACGCTGCGGATCCCAGCGCTGCATGAGCTGCTTGGCCGACAGAAGGCCTGTCTCCGAGTCCTTGAACAGCGACTGGACCTGAAACACGCCATACTTCTTGTTGACTTCGTCCTTCTCGGCGATGACCTCGGGCTCGTAAGTGCTCGGGCCGGGGCGATAGAAGCTGATGGCGTAGCGAATGGTCGCCGTGCCAGTGCCGTTGGTCATGCTGGTCATGCTCCAGCAGCCGCCGGTCACGTTCAGCGCGTAGTTGGCCTCGATCTGCCAGTACATCGCCTGGTCTTCGCTCTCGTACTTGTACGAGTTGGGCACCAGGTGGATGCTCTTGAGGTCTGCGCACTCCTTGAGCAGGCCGGGGTAGTACCAGGCCATGGCGCCCACCGGATCGACGTTCATCTTCTCGAAGTCGACCTTGAAGTACTTGCGGTCCTGCCAGGACTTTTCGGTGTTCTCTTCGACGAAGTTGGTCTTCTCGCCGTCGAGGTTCTGGCGTAGCTGCACATCGACGTGGGAGCCGTCGAACTCGAACAGCACGAGGTCGGTCGAGGTGGCGAGGTCGTCGTTGGGGTTCTCCGCCTGGTCGGTCTGCAGCTTGCGTGCGTCGAGCACCTGCAGCTTGTCCTCACGGAAGCGGAACTTCACGTACTGGAGTGAGCTCTCGAGGCCGGGGAAGGCGTAGTCGCCCAGCACGTTGGGAGAGCTGGCGCTTGCGACGGTGACCTTGAACAGCCAGCCGTTGTCGCTGCTTCCCACGAGCTTGGGGTTGGGCGACGTGACGTTTTGCTTGCCGAGGTACACGGCGTCGTCGGACAGGCCGTTGCGAAGCGGACGGTGCTCGACGCAGGAGGCGAGGGCCAGCGCGACGATCGTCAGGGCAATGTAGCGAATGCTCATCATGGCTATGTGGCTCCCTTACTGCCAAGCGCTGACGGTGACGGCACGACCACCACTCAGGCCGATTCCTACCTTGTTGATGACCGACGCGACGCTGTTGAGGACGTTGCCGTTCGGCGAGTAGTTGAAGACGATGCCGCAGTCACGGTAGGCCTGGGGGTTTGTGCGGGCGAACGCGTCGAGCGTCGCGCGTACGTCCTGGCCGTAGCGAATCTCCGGAGGATTGAGCACACCACACAGGTATGCGGGTCCCTTGAACGTGTACTGCGTGGTCTGTTGGACCACTCCGTCCGCGTCGACGTTGACCTGCAAGCTGGTTTCGCGACCGTAGAAGTAGATGGTATGGGAGCGGATGAACTCCCACGTCTCGCCTTCGGTCTGCCGGTCGAAGCCCGAGCCCTCGTCGATGTGCGAGCCGCTGAGCTTGAGCTCGTAGGTCTTGGGAGCCCCGGCACCGTCACTCGAGTCGATCTTGACGCTCAGCATGTTGAGCTGGCGGTCGACGCCGGTGACGGAGATGTTGGTGGCGCCGAGCGCGAACGGGTTCGGGTAGGGGTAGCCGAGCGCGGGCAAGAAGCCCTGCCAGTGCTCGTAGTAGTTCGACGCGAACGGCGGGAGCGTGGCGGAGAACTCGGCCGCAGCTGCGTTGATCGGCGCGTCGACCGGGCTGAAATCCCGCTCGATGCCGACATACACGATGCCGCCGAACACGAAGTTGTACTGGGCGAACACACGGTAGGGCACGCCGTCGATCGTGAAGTGGCTGCGACCCACGACGTAGAGCGAGTCGTCGGTCGGCACCGTGTAGAGCACCGAGAGCGGGTCGTCCGAATGGCCGCCGGTGAGCACGGCCAGGGCCGCCTCCACGAACGGAGCGACCAGGAACGTCTTCTTGGGCAGCTCGGGATCGACGTACGCGGCCTGTTGGGGCGTCAGCGCGGCGTAGGCCTGCTGAGTCTGGGCGACGTAGGCGTTGACGAGGTCGACCGGACCGGACGGGGTTTGAACCGATATCGGCGAGAGCGACCCGGCCTCGGTGGAGAGCGGCGGCAGCGCGCCGAGCGAGAACGTGTTGAAGGGGTGGTCGGGCACTGACGCCAGCACCGACGCCTTCACGGTGGCCTCGAGGCGCGCTTTGAAGTGCGCACCTAGGCTGTGAGGCACCCACTGCGCGAACGGACCGTTGAGGTTGTCCGTGAACGACACGCCGATCAGCACGTCACCGTCTTCGGGCTGAGATCCGTCCTTGAGCGGCTCGCCCTCGGTGTGCAGGAACGTGAGGAACACACCGTTGAAGTCGACGCGCACGGCGCCGCGGCCGGTGAGCACGTCGAAGCTGGCACGGTTGAGCGTGTCTGCTCCCTTGACGCAGCCCGTCTTGAACGCGGCCCAGGTGGTCTGGCCGTCGAGCCTGAGCGTGCAGTTGTCGAACACGCTGCTCGTGAAGACCGGCGCAAGTCCGGCTGGGGGCGCTGGCGGAGCGGGCTCCGGCTCGACCGGCTCCTCCGGGTCGGCCGGTTCCTCCGGCTCCTCCGGCACATCCGGGACGGGTGCTACGGGGTCGGACAGGGCCGCGGCGCCGAAGCTCATGTTCATGGCCGCCTCGAACGGCGCCACACGCACCGGCTGCACCATGATGAACTGCACTGCGCCGCCGTTCGCCGGGAACGCCAGCACGACGCCCGAGTCTTCGAGGCGCAGCGCGCGGTCGGCGCCGATCTCGAGGATGCGGCAGATGCGCGAGGCGATGCAGTCATCGTCTACAGATGGCAGCGGTGCGGCGGGGAAGAAGGTGCCGCGGACCATCCGATAGATGTGGTTGATGTTGACCGGGTTCGCCCAGTTCGCTGCGGAGCCGGGGGCGTCGTCTTTGAGCTCGAGGTTGCCGATGCGGATGGGGTCGCCGGCGCGGATCCAGATCTTCTGTTCGGTGCCCGCGGCGTTCTTGGCGCTACCCTCGAGGGCGCCGAGGTAGCCCGGCTGCGCGTACATATAATCGATGAGGCGCGTCTCTTCATTGAAGATGACGACGATCTCGTTGAGCGGCCCGAACGTGAAGGCGTTGGCATAGGTGCCGCTGGGGTCGCAGAACTTGGACTCGGACGGCGTGCCGAGCAGGCTGTCGGCCAAGAGTGGCGTGTAGTCCTCGCCCCAGAGTGGAATCTTGCCGAGTGACCCGTCTGGGATGATCGGCGCCTTGATCATCTCCTGGACCTGAGCGTCTGCTTCCGCCTGGTCGCAGAAGCGCGCGCGACCTACGGAGTCGCCAGACGACTCGCTCTCGAAGCCACGCCCCTCGTCGACACTAAAGGGATCTGAGCCCTTGATGCCGTTCGTGGCGTCGGCGTATTCGTCGTGTGTCCTGTCGAGCACCTGGTCGGGGCCTTTCAGCCACGGACCATCCTCGCAGCCGACGATCGCCGCGCTCAGCACGACGGCATACCTCAGAATGCGTCTTGTTCGCATTCGTCTTCACCTCGTTCAATTGGGTTGATGAGAGTACAGCCTCGGGCCCGGCAGACATCACCGAGCTGGTGACACGCGTGCCAATCCCGCCGCACGGCCGCTCTCTGTCGGAGGGAGAACGGCAGCCGGCGACGTCAAGGAGATCTGATCAGCAGTAGTCGCGTGGAGCCTGCAACAAGCAGCCGCAATCCAGACGTGAGCCCTCGCACGAGGTCGGATCGAGCATGACGTTTCTCGTCTTACCCGAACAGTGAGAGCGGCAAACCAGTACCGTCGCGCGATGGTCCGCCTCGCATCAGCGATCGTCGAGCTTGCGCGACCGATCGTCGACCCCAAGATCGACCGTCCTCCGCCGGAAACGCGGCGATGGCAAGGCGTCCGCGATACCGTCACCGCCCATGAAGAAGATACGCTGCATGTTCTACGCCTCGCTCCTCTCGTTGTGCGGCTGTATGGCCGCGGTCGGTACGTCAGGGGCTATCTCGATCCCGAAAGATGCTCAGAGGCAGTGTCGTTCGCACTGCGAGTCGATCGGCATGGGCTTGGGCGCCGTCGCGATCATGGCCAACAACGTCGGGTGTGTTTGTCAGGGGAATGCGTCAGAAAGCCTCGACGCCGCGAGCATCACCGCCGGCATGGCGACCATCGCGATGCAAGAGGCGGAGCAGCAGCAACAACAACGGCAGCAGCAAGCGCGCAACCGCTGACGCCACGGCCACACTCCGCCGGCGCTGGTGGACCCATAGCTTAGGGAACGCTTAGCGGATTCTGCGTGAGGCTACAGGCCCGGCATCACACCTCGGTTCGAAGGCTTTCGGGTACGTTGGGCAGAAAGAACCGACAGACGGCGCTCGCGGTTGCGAACGGTCGCTCTAGCGTGAGAGCGTGACCTGAACCTTCGATGATCTCGAACTTGGCACCTGGGATCGCGCTTGCGAGCGTGCGACAGGCTGCGGAGCCGAGTAAGGTATCGTTGTCGCCGGCGAGCACCAGGGTTTTCGCACTGATCGAGCCGAGCTCCCGACGCGCGTCGTGCAGCACGCCTGCGAGCGTGTGCTTGAGGAGCGCGACGCGCGACGAGGGCTCGGCCTCTACATTGAGCTCGATACGCAGCAGCTCTGCTGGCTGCGCTTCGCGAAAGTGGCGGGACAGGATGCGGCGCACCAGCCTCGCTTCGACTTCGCGGCTCGGGCGCGCGAAGCAGGCCAAAAGCTGGAGCTCGCGGCGTAGGCCGGCGCGCGATAGCTCGAATCCGCGTGCGGGGGCGCTGGCGATGCAGAGCCTGGCGATGCGATCTGGAGCGAGGATGGCGAGCCAGGTAGCCGCCATACCCCCGAGCGAGATGCCAAACACATGCGTGCGCGGGATGTCGAGGTGCGTGAGGAGCTGAAGGCTTTCACCCGCGAGCCCCCGGGTAGTGACCCAACGGGGCTCGGCGCTCGAGTGGCCGGTGCCACGCAGATCAAAGGAGATGACCTGCAGCTTCTGGGCGAGCAGTGCGCGAAACGTACCCCAGAGCGCCATCGAGCCGCCGAGGGGACGGATCAGTAAGGCCGGGATACCGCCGTGCTCGCGGCCGTGGATCTGATAGGCGATTTCTCCGCCGTCAGAGAGTCTCACGAAGCCGTCGTCGTGATCGCGAGCCTGTGGGCTCATGCTGCACCCCGGGCGCGCTGGGCGAGCTCGTCGAGGGCCGTCTGCATGGCGAGCTGCACCTGGGCGCGAATGGCTGCCGGGTCCGCATCGGCCGGCGCTGGGATCGGGCGCAATGCGCGCAGCTGGATGGGGAAGGGCAGCGGAAAATACGGCAGCCAGGGTCCAAGCGCGAGGCCCCAGGGAGCAGCGACCGCGAGGGGAAAGCGCTCGAGGCGAGCCCAGCGCTTGAGCCGCAGCACACGCGCGATACTTTCTCCTTCGTGGAAGATGTGGGCGCTGCGGTGGGCGCCCTGGGCGACGATCGGAACGATGGGCACGCCCGTGGCCTGCGCGACGCGAACGAAGCCATGTCGAGGGCCGAGCACCACTTCCTCGCGGCGGCTCGCGTGACGATAGGCATCGAGGTCACCACCCGGGTAGACGAGCACCTGAGCCCCCCGACGGAGGGCGCGAATCGCGTTCGCGGGCGTTGCGCGCAGAGCACCGAAGGGCTGAATCATCGCGCGGAAGCGTGGGACCTGCCGCATGGCGAAATCATGCGCGAGGGCGTAGAGGGGCGCGTCGGGTCCGCGCGCATGCCAGAGCGAGCCGAGGGTGCAAGCGATGTCTGGGCCAGCGATGCCGCCGTTGTGGTTGCCGACATAGAGCACCGGGCCCTGCTCCAGGTGTTCAAACCCCTCAGCGCGCAGGCGTAGATAGTGTTGGTTGGAACGCCTGACGAATGGCAGGATAGACGCAATTAGTCCGACATCTCGGCGATCGAGGCGGTCTGCTTCGAAGATGCTCATGTTGGCCTCCCGAGCGCACCGTGAGAGAGCGCTGCGTCGGAGACGCGGGTATGGAACGCCACGCTCGACATGAGGCCGGGCCAGAGGCGCGCTGCGGCGCCGAGCACAGCTTGCGCGGGACGCCGCACCAGGCCCTGCGAGAGCAGGGTCGCGAGCAGCATCTGTACGTTCACGTCACGTGCGAGCCGTTGTTGGTAGGCGTTTGCGTCTCGCCCATCGAGGTAAGCTGCGGCGGCTAAGTCGGCGCTGTGCAGTGCGATCGAGATGCCGTCGCCGGAGAACGAAGGAATCACCGCGGCCTGATCGCCGACGTACCAGAGGCCATCGGAATAGCGGCGCACATAACCGTAGGGAATGGCCGTGAGGGCCAGCGGCCGCGGCCAGCACGCTGTGCCGTCCGTGAGCCGCGCGTGTAGATGCGCAGACTGGGCACGCAAAGCGACGAGCAAGCGATCCCAGCGTCCCTCGTGCGCGAGCAAGCTTTGACGGCGGACCACCAGACACAGATTGGCCCTGCCATCCTCGACCGGTTGCAGACCTGCATAGCCGCCGTCGAACATCACGAGCTCGACATACCTTCCGAGCTCAGCGGCCTGTCGCGCCGCGAGCTGCCAATGCAGCTTGAAGGCAACGAGGTCATTCTGCCTCCCGGCGGTACGCTTGTGACCGTTCAGGTCGTGTTTGCCGGTGGCAAGAAAGGCGGCCTGTGCCTCGATGGAGCTTCCGTCCCCAAGGTGCGCCGCCCAGCCCGCTTGCGTGCGTATGAGTCGCTCGACCCTGACGCCGCGCCGGACCTTCGAGCCCGCGGCAGCAGCACGCCCGAGCAGCGCTTCATCGAGGACGCGACGCGAGAGGCTGGTGGCGACGAAGGGCAATCGAACCGTGGCGACATGTCCACTGCGCGCCACCAGGCGTACGGCTTCAATGGGGACAGCCCCGAGCGCAGCGAGGTCGAGGCCGAGAGACGCGAGGTAGAGCCCCGCCTCGCGCGAGAGAAACTCGCCGCAGACTTTGTCGACGGGGCCGCCCTCGCGTTCGACCAGGACGACATCGCGCCCGGCTCGTGCGAGACGGGCTGCGAGGCCCGCCCCTGCGGGGCCGCCGCCGATGACCAGGGCTTGAATCATGCCCGGAGCCTTTCCACCGTGAGCCGAAACGGCACCCTGTTTCGGATCTTGATGGCGGTCCGATCGACGGCGGTGTTCGCGACGAGGCGCCGCCAGTCCTGGGGCGTGAAGGCGCGGGCCACCGAGACCGGTCCGTCGTGCTGCACGAAGCGGTGAAAGCCGGCCAGCTGGGCGAAGCGACGAAAGAAGTGATAGGGCAAGGGGTGACGCCGCAGGTCGTTGACGAACCAGGCGAGTCGCGCCTTGGCCTCCATCCAACTCAAGAACCTTACGATCTGTGAATCCGATAGGTGGTGGGTGAAGAGCGAGCTCACAACCACATCGATGCCGTGGGGCGGGTCGTAGGCGAAGGCATCGGCGGTCACCCAGTTGATGTTCACGCCCGTCGGCGTGGCTGCCATCGCGGCCCGGCGTGACCAAGGGTTGAGATCGACGCCGGTCAGCGACACCGGAATGCGCCGCCTCCGCGCCCAGGCGTCGATCTCGCGCAGCATGTCTCCGTAGCCGCTACCGACATCGACCACCTCCAGGGGCCGGCCCAGGCGCGCCGCGTTCGCGAAGATTCGATCGAAAAAGGCGCGCGTGGGGCGGTAGGCGAGCGTCAGCCGATTCACACGCGCCAGATCGACGAGGCACGCTCGAAAGTCGTCGAACTCCACGGGCTCGGTGTCCATCCATTCGGTTTGCTGGGACCTCGACATGAAATTGACGGAGCTCATCGGCCTACTCCTTGTGGAAGAGCATGGTTTCAGCAGTTACGCCGGGCCCGAAGGACATGGCGCACCCGCGCTGCCCCGCCGCTGCTGTGTTGAGAATCGACGCGAGCACGAACATGACGGTGGCCGATGACATGTTGCCGTAGCGCTCGAGAACGCTGCGCGAGACCGCGAGCGCCTGCGGCTCGAGCCCGAGCCCCTGCTCGACGGCGTCGAGCACCGAACGTCCGCCCGGATGCACGGCCCACAGATCGATGGCATCGGCCCTCACGCCGTCGAGTATCGCCGGACCGAACCTCTGGAGGCCGTGGGAGACGGCTGCAGGCACGCGACCAGACAGGAACATGTCAAAGCCAAGATCTCGGATCTTCCAGGTGATGAGGTGGCGCGTTTCGGGAAGCAGCGCGGCGTAGAAGCGATCGATGGCCAGGCCGACGGGATCGGCGCTGACCACGCTCGCTGCGCATCCGTCGGCGAACACGAGAAAGGACAGCAGCTGTTCGATGTCGTGAGTTTGCTGCAAGTGCAGTGAGCACAATTCGAGGTTGACTAGGAGCACCCGCGCCTTTGGTGTCGAACGTACGATGTGGCGCGCGAGCTTCAGCGCGTTGATGGCGGCGTAGCAGCCCATGAAGCCCACCATGGTGCGCTCGACCGACGGGTTGAGGCCGCACTGCTCGACGAGCTCGATGTCGATTCCTGGCGCGGACATCCCCGTGCAGGAGGTCACGATCAGGTGTGAGATGTGGCTGGCCTCCGCGCCCAACCCGAGCTTTTCGACGGTTTGGACGGCGAGCACCGGAGCATGCTTCTCGTAGAGCTGCATTCGTTGCGCGGTGCTCGGAAATTGTGCGCGCGTATACACGCGAGCGGCGTCGACTGCGTTTCCTCGCGGATCGACGGCCGGGGGTAGCACCGCGTAGCGGTGTTCGATCTGCGCCTTGGCCGTCATGCGATCGAACACCCGTCGAGCCCGCGGGTCATCGAGAAGGGTACGCGCGAAAGCAACGAAGGCCTCGTGCACGTCGTGTGGCGGAACCGCCGTCGCGATCTGGTTGATGTACACAGGGCTCATGAACGTTCTCCAGCTTATAGAGCTCGCATGAACGCCACGAGGTCGTGTTTCTCCCAGGTCCGCAAGTTCAACTCGAGCACGAGATTGAAAAACTCGACGGTATCTTCGAGTGTGAGCAGGCGTCCGTCGTGGAAGTAGGGTGGAGAATCCTTGATCCCGCGCAGGGGAAACGTCTTGATGGGCCCATCGCCATCAGCGACGAGGCCGCTTATCTCACGCGGTGCAAAGAAGCGCTCGAGGCCAAGGTCATGCATCGTGTTGTCTGTGTAGTTAGGGGCCTGGTGGCAGGTGGCGCACTTGGCTTTTCCGAAGAACAGGCGCTCCCCGCGACGCTCTGCGCTGCTCGACTTGCTGTGATCAAGGCGACCAGACCAGTCGAGCTTGGGCGCCGGAGGAAAGGCCATCAACCTTTGAAACTCCGCCATGTTCTGGACCTGGCTGCCCCGCTCGAGAGGGTTCAGTCCCTTGGCGGTCGCCGCTGCTGGATCGCCATCGAAGTAAGCCGCGCGCTGCTCAAACTCGGTAAAGTCTTCGACCGTCATCAGCGCGCGCTGCGAGCCGAGAAGCTGCTGAATGTTCAGGCCGCGCAATGTTGGTGTATCGATGCGATTGCGAAACTCCTGCGGGCGGATGTCTCCCACCAAGTGAGTGCCCGCGTTGGTATGTCCGTTGGCATGACAGTCGAAACACGACACTCCCATGCTCGGTCGCATCGAGCGACGATCATCCGTCAGGTTGAACTGCTGTTGAGCAAATGGGGTCACGAGCAAGCGCAGGCCATCCAGCTGCTTAGGATTGAGTATGTCCTTGAAGAGCGCGAAGAAGTTCTCGCTGGTCACAAGCTCGCCTTGCGACACGTCGCCGAGGTCTGGGCGCGTGGTGAGATAGATGGGTGCCGGGAACTCAGGCAGAAAGTGATCGGGAATGTCGAAGTCGAGATCGAACCGTGTCAGATCACGATCGGTTTGAGCACGTAGTTCGTCGATGTGAAACTGAGGAAACAGCATTCCTCCGTCGCGTTGCCGGGGATGCGGGAGTGGCAAGAAGCCCTGCGGAAAGAGATCGGCGTCACGTATCTCCTCCGGTGTCATGCCCGCGAGCGAGGTCCAGCTCGTCCCGGCCGGCAAACGCACCCGCACGCCCATCTGAAGTGGCTTTCCACCACTCATCGTCGCCGTAGGGTGAGGCTGGTCGGTCAAGTCGTAACGCAGTTCGAGCAACTCGCGCTGCCGCGCCATCACGTCCGCCTTCTCGGCCATCAGCTGCGCCATCAAGTCGGGCAGATTGCCATCTCCGAGTGGAGGCGGTGGTTCCGGGGCTGGCGTATCCTGAGGATCCAGCGCGGCCGATCGTGACCACTGGCTATCAGCCTTGCCGCCCTCGACGATACACCCCGTGAGTACCGCGACGACCACGAGCAGGTTCCATGGAGCGCCCGGTCGGGCCTCACCTACAAGATGTGCCAACATGTCTTCCCCCAACGTTGCTAGCTGTGCCCACCTCTGCATCCGCAATGCCAGCGGCACTGCCTAGAGTGCCGGCTACCTGCGCTCGATGACGGCGCAGGCGATGGGGGCTCCCGACTCACCCGATGGGCCTTCGCCGGTGTCTTTCCCCTCGTGCATGACGACCGCGCGGCCGAGGAGCGAGTACCTGTCGCTCGCAGCGAGGCTGGCCCGTGGGACGATGATCTCGAGCTCTCCCTGCCCGCTATCATCGATGACGATGTTACCGAGGTCCCCGAAGTGATGCTCGGGCTCGCTGGGCAGACCGTGCTCTGCAGCGTCGGGGGCGAAGTGCTCACCCATGCTCTTGCCCGCGATGTCGCTGCAGTCTCCAAGCTCGTGGATGTGCACGCCGTGCAGCCCGGGAACGCCATCGTTGACCTCGAGCCTAATGCGCACCCCATCCTTGACTTCTTCGAGGGTGACACGCCCCGTGAGCATCACACCTTGCACGGTGCTGAGCTCGATGTCCGCCTCGCCGAGGGCCTGCCGCGCGCCGAGGGGCCTATCACCGCGCGCATGACTGCACGCGCCGGACATCAGGAGGAGAAGTATGGCTGTCAGGTATAGCGAGCTCATCTTGCGTCTTTCTTTCACACTCACTGTGCTGGAACGCGACCTCGGCCATTAGCACTACTGCTCCCAATTCCGTCGAAAAATTGCGAGGCAGATCGAGGCGTGAT
>CAYNOM010000161.1:0-11224 GCA_964398415.1 uncultured Polyangiales bacterium
GCCTACGACCATCTCGTGGATGACGGTGGAAAGTGGGTGGAGCGCGATGACGTCTGGATCGTGGATCTCGCGCGCTCCGGACCGCTCACGGTGGGCTACGGCGCAGACGAGGGGCGCATTGGCCCAGAGCTCGGCTTCGGCCACGTGGTCGGAGATTTCTTCGAGAGTCCGGTGCTCTTGATCAAGACGGCCTGGGGCGGCAAGAGCCTCCACGTCGACTTTCGCCCACCGAGCGCAGGGGGTGAAGTTGGTCCCTCGTACACGGAGATGGTGCAGCGCGTGCACGCCGTGCTCGACGACATCGCGCAGCATTATCCCGGCTACCGCGGCCAGGGCTTCGAGCTCGCGGGGATCGCCTGGCATCAAGGCTGGAACGACCGCGTCGATCAGACCGCCAACGACGCTTACCAGGACAACGCGGTTCACTTCATCAACGATCTGCGCGCCGAGTTTGGCGTACCGAGCTTACCGTTTGCGCTCGCCACGACGGGCATGGCCGGCTGGGAAGATAAGCATCCGCGCGCCCTGTCGCTCATGAATGCGCAGCTCGCGTTGCCCGACGACACGCGCATCACACAGCGTCGCGTGGCCGCGGTGGAGACCCGCGACTTTTGGCGTCCCTTCGAGCAATCTCCGGCCAACCAGGGATTTCACTGGAACCAGAACGCCGAGACCTTCCTGCTGATCGGGGGAGGACTCGGAACGGCGATGGTCAAGCTCATCGAAGAGGGGTGCGCAAGCGAGCCGTGATGTCTCGTCCGTGTCAGACCTCGCTCTCTCAAGGGGGAGGCCGCGTGGACACAAAGCTCATGATCTCGACGTTTCTGGCGATCTTTCTGGCAGAGATGGGCGACAAGACCCAGCTCGCCACCATGAGCCTCTCGGCCACGGGCCAGAGCAAGTGGATGGTGTTCTTCGGCGCGGCGCTGGCGCTCGTGGCCTCCACCGCGGTCGCCGTGCTCGCGGGCGATGTGGTGGCGCGCTACGTGCCGGCCCACTGGATCAGGCGCGCCGCGGGAGCGTTGTTCATCGGGCTCGGCGCGATGATGCTGCTCTCGAAGGGCGAATGACGCGGCTCAATGGGCGTTCAGCAGGGCCTCGGCACGCGGAGGCGGCATCGAGGGGGCCATCACGTGCTGCTCGAGATCGCTCACCGCGTTCATGTAGTTGATGAACGCCTCGTAGGGGCTCTCATACGGGCTGAAGTACGCGTGCACGTCGCCGTCGGCGAACCACTTCGTACACATGTAGTAGAAATGGTCGGACGTCTGCAGCTTGCGCCATAGGGCGAGCAGCGCCGGGTTGTTGCGTCGCTTGATCCGCTCACCGAGGGCGTAGATACGCGACAGGGCGCGGTCTTGCATGTCGTTGCCGCGCCAGGCCGTCAGGTCGCGCTCCATGTCGGCCCAGGACACCGTGCGGTGGAAGTGCATGTCGGCGATCTTGGGGTAGCTGTCGATGACCTCGGAGGGGGTTTTGAAGTCCCAGTGAGGATGGCGCAGCAGGGCCTCGGGCAGGTGATCGAGGAACTCGAAGATGCCCGTGTCGTGCCACTGGTGCTCGCCGAACGTTTCGTAGTCCATGAACAGGTTGACGATGTCGCCATTGCCGCTCACGCCGTGCACCCAGCGCGCGAACTTGTCGGCCGTGAGCGGGTAGTCGTTCCAGGCGCGGTTCGAGAAGCGGAAGGCGATGTCGTCGCTGAGCTTGTAGTTCTTGAGCAAGAGCGCCGTGTCGCTGTGCGGCATGCGGTACACGAAGTTGGGGCTGCGCCAGCCGAGCACGTCGTCTGCGCCCTCGGCGATCATGCCTTTGAAGCCGAGCTTTCGTACTTCGCTGCCGATCCAGTCGTCGTAGATGAGCTCGGTGTTGCGAAACACGCGCGGCGTCACGCCGAACAGCTCCTCGAGCTTTTGCGTGTGCATCGCGACCTGCTGACGGAACTCTTCTTGGTCGTAGAGCACCGACAGCGAGTGATAGTAAGTCTCGCCGACGAGCTCGACCGCGCCCGTACGCACGAGCCGCTGGAAGCTCTCGAGGACCTCGGGCGCGTAGCGCTGCATCTGCTCGAGGGCCACGCCCGTGATCGCGTAGGCGATGCGGAAGCGTCCGTCGTAGCGCTCGATCAAGCGCTGCATCGCGGCGTTGGCCGGCAGGTAGCACTTGCGGGCGACCTTGCGCATCACCTCGCCGTTGAGCTTGTCGTCGAAGTAGTCGTGCCGCTGACCCACTTCGAAGATGTCGTAGGGACGCACGCGATACGGCTGGTGGACCTCGAAGTAGAAACAAACGGACGACATGACTTACCCCCCCTGACAAACCTTCGTGTACACCGAGCGCACTTTCTGCGCGGCGGCCTCCCAGTGCACGCGACGAACCTCCTCGCGCGCCATGTCCACGATGCTCTTCTTGAGCTCGGGATAGGTCAGCACCGAGACGATCTGCGACGCGAGGCGTCCGATGTCCCAGAAGTCTACCTTGAGCGCATGGCGGAGCAGCTCGGCGGCGCCCGATTGGCGCGACAAGATGACCGGCGTCTCGTAGCTCATGGCCTCGAGCGCCGAGATGCCGAAGGGCTCCGACACACTGGGCATGACGTAGACGTCCGCGATCGAGAACAGATACTCGACGTCGGCACCGCGCACGAAGCCGGGGAAATCGAAGCTGCTCTCGATGCCGAGCTCTCGTACGCGCGCCTGCATTCGCGGCAGCATGTCGCCCGTGCCTGCCATCACGAATCTCGCGTTCGGCACCTTTTGCAGCACCTTGGCGGCGGCCTCGACGAAGTAGTCGGGACCCTTTTGGTAGGTGACGCGCCCGAGAAACAGCACGAGCGGCCCCTGCTGCGGATGCTCGCCGCGATAGGCGGATACCGTGGGGCGCGCGTAGACGCCGTTGTGCACGACGTCGATGCGCTCGAGCGGGATGCCATGCACGTCGTGGATGCGGCGGGCGGTGTAGTGACTGACGGCGATTACGCGGTCGGCGCACTTGAGGCCCGCACCTTCGATGGCGACGATGGCGGGGTTTGCGCCCTCGCCCGAGCGGTCTTGCTCGAGGCTGTGCACGTGCGTGACGAGCGGCACGCCGAGCAGGCGAGCGGCGCGCGTGCCGGCGGGGAAGGTCATCCAGTCGTGGGCATGCACGACATCGGGGCGCTGACTGCGCGCGGCCCAGTGCGTGACACGTCCGGCGTAGCGCACGACCTCGGCGAACAGATCGTTGCCGTAGTGGGCGGCGGCCTCGGCGTGGTGCAGCATCAGCTCGGGTTGCGCCACGTGGTGATGGGCTGCGCTCGCAGGCGTGAGGCGCGGCGCCTCGGCCGGAGGCTCCATCATCTGCAGCCACTGCTCGTATTGCTCGGCGCTCAAATAGGGCGAGAGCATGGCAGGGATGCGCACCGCGTGAATCTCTGCGGACTGGGCCACGGGCTTGACGCGCTCGATGTCTTCGTGGCCTGCGGCGATGCGTGCTGCGCGTCTGTCACCGCTCTCTCTCGCGTCTTCATCGCGTTCAGGAGAAAGGATTCGGTTGCCGGGATCGACCAACCGCATGTGGGGCGCATTCTCGACGCCGAACAGCGCAGGAACCACGAAGTCGATGCTCACGCCGAGGGGCGCGAGCGCCGTGGTCAATCCTTCGCAGGCGGTGCCGAGCCCGCCGCTGATGTGCGGTGGGTACTCCCAACCCAACATCAGCACTTTGGTGCTCGTGTTCATGTTCATGTCGCGCTCAAACGAGGTCCGTCGCTATACCATGCACACACTCACCGCGGAGGTGAGAAGTTGCGGGTTTTTTGCGAGCTTGTCTTGCCGAGCTTTTGCCAAGCGCGCTTGCGGTCGATGAGGCCGTTTCTCCGTGGTTTCGGAGGGGTGTCACTGGGCGCTTTCGCGCACGCTCGACGCAGTTTCTGCACCGTGTAGCAGTCTGAAAACTCGGTAAACCTCGCCGACGCTGCGTGCGTGGGCCGGGGTACCGCGAGGGGTATGCGGCGCTTCGCCATCGAAGAGCTCGCTCACCTGTCCAATACATCCTTCGTGCACCAGATGCTGGGCGAGAAAGCGAAGACTCGGTGACAAGCGCTGGTCGAGCGCATGCGGGCCCTCGATCGCGTTGACGGCCTCTGCGTACAAGCCGAGTAGCCATGGGTAGACGCTGCCCTGGTGATAGGCGAGGTCGCGACTCATCTGATCGCCCACGTAGTGCCTGCGGTAGCTCGCGTGCTCGGGCGACAACGTGCGCAGGCCCGGATCGACGAGCAAGTCGCGCTCGATGGCGGCCAGCGCGGAGCGCTTATGCTCCGTTTTCAGAGGCGAGAACGGCAACGAAAGAGCCCAGAGCTGGTTGGGACGCAAGCACGGATCGGCGCGCTCTCCGTCGTGGGTGTCTGCCAGGTAGCCGCGATGGTTGTCCCAGTATCGGGTCATGAAGCGCGCCTCGGCATCGAGCAGTCTGGCCTTGAGTGCCTTGGCTGATTTGGCGCGTTTCTTCTGGGCGTAGGCCGCCGCGAAGTGGAAGGCGTTGTAGGCCAGGGCATCGAGCTCGACCGTGTAGCCGAAGCGTGGCGTGACGGGATGGCCCTGCACCATGGCATCCATCCACGTCTTGGGATGAGGCCCAGGGGCGACCCACACGCCGACGCCGTCGTCGAGGCGCACCTGACCGTCGCGCTGCTCGCTGAGGCGCTCTACCAAGCTCAACACCTCCGGCATCAGGCGGGACACGCACTCCGCGCCGACGTGAATCGCGAGCCACTGTACCGTGCGCACGAACAAGAGTGTCGCCTCCACGGAGGGCTGTGCTCGCGTATTGTGCGTCGGGGGTGCATCCGGGATCAGGCCGTCCACGCGACGATCGAGCAGCCCCTGCAAGAGCGTAAGGGCAAAGTCCACGTCGTCGAGCGCCAGGCAGAAGCCGGGGAGCGCGATCAACGCGTCGCGCGAGCAGGAGCCGAGCCAGGGGTAACCCGAGAGCACGTCGGGTCCAGCTTTCGTGTACAACGTGAGCTGACGCGCGGCACGCTCGAGGCCCGCGGCGAAGTTTCCGGGCGCGGTTTCGTGTGCGTCGCGAGCGGGGGGCTTGGCCTCGCCGACGCCTACCACCAGCACGACGTCCCTATCCGACGAGAGCTCGAAGCTGAAGCTGCCAGGGCAGAAGAGGTCTTCTTGAGAGGGATAGCCGCGCTCGGCTTCCCAAGGATAGTGCACGGCGTTGTGCCAGTAACCGTGGGGATCGAAGCTCGCGGCGGCCTCGTGAATCAGAAAGCAGACTCGCGGCATGCCGGAGTAGGGCTGCATGGCGAAGCCCTGACCGTCACGCTCGACGGATCCATCGAGAAAGGGGTTCTCGAAGGTGAGCTCGTGGAAGGGGCGGCAGCGCAAGAGCGGCTCGATGGAGAGCTTCACGCTCGGCCTTTCACCGCGCAGGCGATAGCGAAGCTCGACCTGACTTCCGTCGAGGGAGAGGCGCGTGCTTCGCTCGATTTCGACACCATCGAGGTGCAACGTGTGTGCGGCGTGGGGCGCGTGCGCAAAGGCTGTGAGCTTGCCGTGCTCGCGCAAAGAGCTCAGCGGGTCGAGCAAGAGCCGCGCACCCGCGTCGTCGTGCAGGGTCTCGCGTACCTCGGCCAGGACGTTCCATGGATCGTGCAGGTGCGCCTCACGCAGCGTGAGCAATGCGTGATATTTGCGGCGCAAACGCCGGTCGACACAACCCATCGCAAACGAGCCTGAACGACTGGTCTCGAGCCACTCGAGCTGACCATCAGGAAGAGTCATGCGTGCTTTCCGACAACGGACGAGCGCAGAGCCTGCCCCCACGCTGTGCCCACCGCCATCCGAAAAGTGGTCACGAAATCGTCGTGGCGCAAGTGCTCTGCAGCGTTATCGCGCACGCACGTGCGATCAGTGGTGACGCGCCTCAGCACCTCGTCCATGCGCCGATGCGCGACAGCATCGAATACCGGGTGCAGGAAGAAGTTGCGCGCGAGGATCCAGTGCATGCACGCCGTGTGCGCGTCGATGGGCGAGCTCGCGATGAACACCGCCTGACCAAAGCGTGACGAGATCTGCGTCGGGATGTAGAGCGCGTTGCTCGGGGAAGCGGAGGAGGGGGCTTCGAACGTGTGCTGACCTCGAATGCAACGGAAGTGGGGGTCGCCATACTCGGGAAAACGAGGAAGGACGGGGCGAGCACGTGGCGCGAGGTCGCCCAGAAACACCCAGACCAGACCGTAGTGCTCTTGCGTGGGGTAGCCGTCGACACGCGCACGCAGGGGGCGTGGATCCTCGAAGCCGTCAGACAGCTCTGCGAAGGCGCGCCGCAGCGCCACGTGCGGATCGTTCGTGCACTCGTCGGGCAGCGCGACTGGCGTGCCTTCGGCGCTGCGAAACAGGATGAGCCCCTGCCCAAGCAGCCTGACCTTGCGTGTCCTGTGCTTGGTGACGCGGGTGCTCTCGCCGGCAACGTACCAGAGGTTTTTCAGCATGGCGCCTCGAGCGCTTGCTGTGCACCCGGCATGCCACGACGTTTTGCGCGAAAAGCTCGGTGTCTCGAGCGCAGTGCATGCGTATCTGAGGGATTTCACGCAAGCCGTGCGTGCATGGGCCGTGCTTTCCTGGTGCCTCGTTCCGTGGCGATAGGTCGCACGCGCGCGTTGTCATTGACACTGCCAATGCGTTCAGTACTCTGAGAGATCTCCGCATCGGCGCGAGCAGCCCGAGCGGCCTAGAGCACGATCCGCGGAGGTCTCTCGAAATGGCTAAAATTCAAGCGTTTTCAGCGCTCTCTTCGGCTTCGACCACGATCTCTTCAGGGCGCAGGCCCCTGTGGGAGGTGCTCGGCGAAGGGCAGGTGCTCGAAATCTCGGGTGCACGCCCAGGCAAGCTCAGCGCGGCGGGGCGGCTCGTCGCGCGCGCCATGCAAGAGCGCGAGCCCGTGGCGTGGCTCGCCCCACGGGACGCAGAAGGCTTCTATCCGCCCGATCTCGTCGCGCTCGGGGTCGACCTCGATGCGCTCGTGGTGGTGCGCATGAAGGACGACGCGGGCCATCACGGCCTTTTGCGCGCGGCCGAGGTGCTGCTGCGAGCGGGAGCCTTCGGCCTCGTCGTGATCGACCTACGCCGCGGTGTGCCGTCGGGGGCGCTGTCGTGGCAGTCGCGTCTGTCGGGGCTCGTGCGTCTGCACGGTGCGCGTCTCGTGTTGCTCACGAGCACGGCGCGTGAAGCCTCGTCGGTGGGGCCACTGATCTCTCTACGTGTCGAGCCTGAGCTCAGTCTGAGCCGCGAGCGTGCAGTGCTCACGCAGCGCACGCTCAAGAGTAAGCTCGGGCTGCACGTCGATCCCTCGCCCGACGTCCGAAAGCTGCCTGCCGGAGTGTCGACATGCACATCGCGTGTGTAGACATCCCCGAGCTGCCGCTGCAGCTACTCGTGCGCGCCCATCCCGACTATCGTGGTGCGCCGGTGGCGGTGGTGGCCGAGGAGCGCCCCGAGGCACCCCTGTTGCGAATCAATCGTGTCGCACGCGAGCTGCGCCTGCGTACGGGGATGCGCTTCGGTGCGGCCAAGAGTCTCGTGCCTGCGCTGCGCGTGGGCGCCGTGTCTGCACACGAGATCGAAGAGGCCTGTACGGGCCTCGTGCGTGACTTGCAAACCTTCTCGCCCCACGTGGAGCGCGATCCAGTGCAGGCCGGTGTGTTTTACGTCGATCCCTCGGGGCTCGAGCATCTGTACGGGGGCGAGCTGAGCTGGGCGCGCTGCGTGCATCGCTACCTCTCGGGGCGGGGGTTCTTCAGCACGGTCGTGGTGGCCCACGGTCGAACACTCAGCTACGCCCTGTGTCGCGTCAGTCGCGGTGCACGTGTGATCGACAGTCCCGAGGAGACGCTGCGTCTCGCCCACGAAGTGCCGCTCGAACGCCTGCACGTGAGCCCCAAGCTGCGTGACGCCCTCGAACGCCTGGGGCTGTCCACCTTGGGTGATCTGTCGAGCTTTGGCGTGGATGCGCTCGGTACGCGCTTCGGTCGCGAGGCCTCCGCCTGGTGTCGCGTGGCACGCGGAGAAGAGACGCTGCCCCTGTGCGCCGAGCCCCACGTCGACACACCGCGGGTCGAGCTCGAGATCGATCCTCCCGATCACGACGTGTCGCGGCTGTGTTTTGCGCTCAAACGCGGTCTCGATCGCTTGCTCGAAGACGTGCGCTCGCGAGGAATGAGCGTGCGTGCGCTGTGGATGACGCTCGTGCTCGAGCGCGGCGAGGACAGCGTTCAACGTCTCGAGCCGTCGGCTCCGACGCGCGATACGCAGCTTTTGCTCGAGCTTTTACGCTTGCGTCTCCAAGCACTTTTGCTCGCTGCGCCCGTCGAAGCGGTGGTGCTCGAGGCTCAGACCACGGACGCGGTGCAAGGACAGCTCGGCATGTTCGGGCCGAGGCGCGACCTGTCCGCGGGAGAGCGTGCCATCGCGCGGCTCAAGGCCATCTTCGGGGCCGACGTGGTTTGTCGCCTATACATCGAGGATGCGCACCTGCCCGAGGCCCGGTTTCGCTGGGCAGAAGCGGGGCGCTTGTGCTTTCCCCAGGTCAAGGAGGTCGAGGAAGGCTATGTCGAGGCGCCGCTCGTGCGTAGGTTGATGCCGCGTCCATTGCCGCTTCGCGCAGAGCTCTCGCTCACCGACGCAGGGGCGAAGCTCGTGCACGGAGACGACGCCATGCCGCTCACCGGGCCCTATCGCGTGAGCGGAGGCTGGTGGGTACGCGAGGTGACGCGCGACTACTATTACGCGTGTGCGGCGAACGGGGAGCTGTGGTGGGTGTTCTACGATATGAAGCGAGACGGTTGGTTTCTACACGGCGTGGTCGATTGACGCATGGTCGATTGACGGCCAGATCAGGGACAGGTGCCACAAGTCTTCGCGCAGTTCTCGATCAGGCTGGCTTCCTCGGCGTCGGTGTAACCGTCTTCCTCTTTCGCCCTCGTGCAATCGTAGCCCTTCCAATCCATGCACTTGTATCCATCGGCATCGACAAAGCCCATCACGTCAGCGCAAATCCCTCCATCCTGCTCTTGGCTTACACACGTGTCGTTGCCCAGGAGCTGAAGCTCGATCGCCTCTTCGGTGGGTAGCGTGACCATCGTGCAGGCCCTGGCCACCACCGCTCCGCTCGCATCGAACGCGGTGGCGAAAAACGCGTAGTCGCCGTCGGGCAACTCTCCGGGTGAGGTGGTGTTGCTCTCTCCGTCGCGCGCAATCGCGCTCTCGTACAGAGGCTCCTCGGTCGCCGGACAGGCGCCTTTCACAATCCCCACGCGCACCTGTGCCGCGCGCGCGCCGTCGCTGTCGCAGGCGAAGCTGACTTGCCAGATGAGGCCGCTTCCACCTTGCGACCCACACGCTGCCCAAAACAGCGCGAGCGCCGCACACCAAGGCCTTGGTGCGAGCGTTCCAGCATGATGTTCGAAACGACGAGAGCGCTCCACGACGAGATCAAGCAAAGCTGCAGGTCGTCGCCGATGTCAATAACAGTCGCCCTGTCACTCAGGTGGTATCTCCAAGGTATAGGACCTACCTGCTTCCACCTCGATGGGTGCAATCACGGGCAGCGACCCATCGGTTCTCACCAAGCGAAGGAGGTGAGGGCCCGGCGCCAGCGCGACGCGCGTAGGCGTCACACCGATGCTGCTGCCATCGACCTCCACGCTCGCAACGCCGCCTTCCGCGCGCACGATCACGGTGCCCGTGGACAACACTTGCTCGCTGTCTTGTGCCCCTGCGCGCGCGAACGAGGGGGGAGCGGTCGACGCTCGGGCCGCTGCTGATGCGGGCTCCCGACCAGGCGCCTTGTCCTGAACACGCGCCGCTGCGACGGGCGTTGCGCCCTCGCCTGAGCCTATCGCGGCGTCGATCGCGAGCAACGAAATGGTGACGCCCCCGGCGATGACGAGGGCGAGGGCCGGCCTCAGAAAGCGCCTCCTCAGCGCCGTGTCTTGTTCGGAGAGCGTCGGCGCGTCGCTCGAGAGGTTGGCATTGGGAGCGAAGCAAATGCCACTCTGCGTTCTCTGTGGCCAGCTGAGCGGACGCGGCAAGCTCGGAATGAGTGAAGGGGTCACCCTGTCGGCTCCGGCGGCTTCACGCAGCTCGCGCCGCTTCGCCTCGAGTCGCTGGCCGAAAAGTCTGTGCATCCAAGAGGCCACCTGTGGGGCACCGGTGCTCGCGCACTTCGACAGCTCGATGCCCATCTTGCGGGCGGTCGCGAAACGGGAGGTGATGTCGCGCGTCACAGAGCGCTCGATCACCTCCAACACGGCAGGAGGCACAGCGTCATTTCGCAACAGAGGGGGGAGTGGATCGGCGACCACTGAGCGCGCGGTGTCCTGAATCGTGGTGCGCCTGAAGAGCCGATCGCCGGTCATCCCCTCCCAGAGCATCACGCCGAGCGACCAGATGTCGGCACGACGGTCCATGAAGCGACCTTCCATCTGCTCGGGTGCCATGTACGCGAATCGCCCCTTGAGCACTCCTGTCTGCGTTTGGTGCAGCTTTTCGGCGGCGCGCGCGATGCCAAAGTCGAGCAAGCGCACGTATCCGTCGTAGCCCACGAGGATGTTCTGGGGGGCCATGTCGCGATGCACGATCGCAAGGTGCTTTCCGCCGTCGTCGCAGGCTTCGTGCGCGGCGTGCAGGCCTTCACACGCCTGCGCGATGACTTGGGCGATCAGCGAACGCGCGGCGAGCTTTCCCTCGGGAGTCGTGTGCAATGCTTCCACGAGATCTGCGAGCGTCTCGCCAGACACGTACTCGAGCGCCAGGTAGGGCAGGCCGTCGTCGATGCCGAAGTCGAGGACGCGGCAGACGTAGGGATGGTGAATCGACGAGGTGATGCGCGCTTCGTCGAAGAACATCTCGATCGACGCCTCCTCAGTGACCAGCTGTGGAAGCATCACCTTGATCGCTGCGAACTGCGAGGCACCTGTGGGGCCGGTGCGATGCCCCAAGTACACGGACGCCATCCCTCCGGTACCGAGCTTGCGTACCAAGCGAAATCCGCCGAGGCTTTCTCGTGGGAGCTCGCTACCGTGCAGGGCGTTGGATGTTGCTGCATTCTGCATGTCGTCGTCACCTCATGCCGTGCCTGTCTGGAGTCGCCGCGCGAAGCTCGCGCAACTCAGGCGGCCGTCACGTGCGCCGCGCACACCTTGGAGAAACTGTTGCGCGCAGCGTGAAGG
>CAYNOM010000162.1:0-11099 GCA_964398415.1 uncultured Polyangiales bacterium
GCACGCTGCGTCAGGTGCTCGATGAAGAAGGCGCGCTCAGCGTGCCGCGGGCGCTCGAGGTCACGCGGCAGGTGTTGCACGCGCTTGCCTACGCCCACGGGCGCGGCATCGTCCATCGCGATCTGAAGCCGGCGAACATCAGTCTGCAAGCGTTGCCGGTGCGCGGCGAGCACGTGAAGATCCTCGACTTCGGGCTGGCGAAGATCCTGCCGGGTGGCTATCTCGGTGAAGGCGAGAAGCTCTCTCGCGCGGGCTTCGCCTTCGGGACGCCGGCCTACATGTCTCCGGAGCACGCCTTTGGAGGCGAGGTCGATGGGCGCAGCGATCTGTACTCGGTGGGCATCCTGCTGTTCGAGCTCTTGACCGGCGACAAGCCCTTCGATGGAACGATCGAGGAGGTGCTGCGGCATCATCTGTCGACGCCCGTGCCCAAGCTGTGGGAGCTTAGGCCCGAGCTCGAGGGTCAAGCCGCGCTGCAAGCCTTGGTCGAGCGCGCGATGAGCAAGACGCGTGACGCACGCTTCGCGGATGCAGCAGCGTTTCTCGAGGCCATCGACGCGCTCGAGCCGGCCGCTTCCTCCGCAGGGGAGCCGCGCGCCGGCGTGACCCTCGCGAGACCGGCTGCGGCCGATCCTTTCGAGAAGGCCTACCAGCGTGTGCGCGCGAGTCTCGCACCCAGCTACCAGCGCGTGCGCACGAGCCTCGCCCCGGCCATGGGACGCGCCTCGCTGTTTCTGCGGGAGCGCGCCGGACCCTGGTTGTCGGGTCGCGTCGGGCGCGCGCGCGGAGCGGGCAAGAATCTCGCCCTCGCGCTCGAGAAGAAGGCCAAGCTCGCGTGGGAGAAGGTCGAAGCGTATCGTCGACGCGACAAGTAGCCGGGTTTGCGCACGGCATCGCGGGCCACGGCGCAACTCATGTTGACATCAGACACACCCTGGGAATTTCTAACGAGATGCCGAACTCGACAAGGGGCCTCGTGCTGGCCCTTGCATGTGTGGCCTCGCTTACCGCTTGCAGTGATGACCCCAAGGGCGACAGGCGTGTCGATGACCCCGATGCTGGGCCCTCGCTGACGACCGGGCCGGGCACCTACGCGCTCGGGCCCTTTCGCGTGGAGGTGCGGGCCGACGGCGGCTTCAGCATCACGCACGAGGCCTCGCCCGAGCGAACGTTGCTCGCCAGCCCGAGCGGGGCGAGCGCCATCGCCGCGTTTCGCGTCGCCGATACGATCGCGGAGTCGAACGGCTCCTTCACCCTCGACGAAGACGTGGCCACGCGTTGCGACAACCTCGGGGGCGTCACGATCTCGGCAAGCGCGTCTGAGGTGAGCGTGCGCGGTGAGCTCGCCTGTGGAGATGACCGGGCGCAGGTCACCCTGCGCTTCAGCGAAGAGTCGAGCGCATCGCTCGCGTTCACGTTGGCCCTCGAGGGCGAGGCGCCACCGTTCAACCAGGTCGCGCTCGTGCAAGCCGCTACCGCCGACGAGCGCTACGTGGGCTTCGGCGAGCAGTTCAGCTTCGTCGATCTGCGCGGGCACGCCTTTCCCATCCTCGTGCAGGAGCAGGGCATCGGCCGCGCCGGAACGCTCGCGGCTACGCTCGGCGTCTCGGGTGGCACGCAGTACAGCACCTACGCGCCCATGCCCTACTTTCTCTCGAGCGAGGGCCGGGCGCTCTTGCTCGACAACGACGAGATCAGCTACTTCGACCTCACCGCCGAAGACCGCATCGTCACGCGCCTGCGTGGCACCGAGATGCGGGGCCACGTGCTGTTCGGGGCAAAGCCGAAGGACGTGATCGAGGTGCTCACCACGTTCACGGGACGCATGCCCAAGCTGCCCGCCTGGATCAACGAAGGCGCGGTGATCGGCATGCAGGGCGGCACAGCGCGCGTGCGCGAGGTGCTCTCGCAGCTCGACGCGAAGCAGACCAAGCTCGGCGGCTTCTGGCTCCAGGACTGGGTGGGCAAGCGTCCCACCGCCTTCGGCTCGCGCCTGTGGTGGAACTGGCATCTCAATGCGTCCCAATACCCCGAGTGGGACAAGCTCGTGTCAGACCTCGACGCGCGGGGCATCCGCATGCTCACCTACGTCAATCCCTACCTCGTCGACGTCGCGGGGGATGCGAATTTCTCGCGCAACCTGTACGCGGAGGCGCGCGACGCGGGCCACCTCGTGAAGGACGCGATGGGCATGCCCTACGTGCACATGAGCGGCACCTTCAGCGCGGGCATCGTCGACCTCACCAATCCCGATGCCGTCGCTTGGCTGAAGGACGTGCTCCGCGAGGAAGTGCTGGGCGTCGGGGCGGTGGGCTACATGGCCGACTTCGGTGAGGCGCTTGCGTTCGATTCGGTGCTCGCCTCAGGCGCGCCCGAGCTCGTGCACAATCGCTTCCCCGAGCTGTGGGCGCGGCTCAATCAGGAGCTGTTCGAGGAGGAGGGCCTCACGGGCGAGGGCGTGTTCTTCTCACGTGCGGGTTACACGAGATCCCCGGGCCTCTCGCCGCTGTTCTGGCTCGGCGATCAGCTCACGAGCTGGGACGCGGACGACGGCCTCGAGAGCTCCATCACCGGCATGTTGAGCGGCGGGCTCAGCGGCATCAGCCTCAACCACAGCGACATCGGCGGCTATACGGCCGTGCTCACCGTGGTGCGCTCGAAGGAGCTGCTGTTGCGCTGGATGGAGCTGTCGGCCTTCACTTCCGTGTACCGCACCCACGAGGGCAACCAGCCCGAACAGAACGCCCAGTTTTACGACGACGACGAGTCGCTCACCGCCTTTGCGCGTTTTGCCGACGTGTTCGCGGCGCTCGCGCCGTACCGCGACAAGCTGATGGACGAGTCGTCCACGAAGGGCATCCCCGTGGTGCGGCACATGCTGCTCGAATATCCAGACGATGCGCGCGCGTGGAGCGAGGGGCGCGTGTTCACGCTCGGTCCCGACGTCAGCGTGTCGCCCGTGGTGAGGGAGGGGGCGACCAAGGTGAAGACCTACCTGCCCGGTGGCGAGTGGATTCACCTGTGGAGTGGCACGAGCTATGCGGCCGCTGGCGAGGTCGAGGTCGACGCACCCGTCGGACAGCCCGCGGTGTTTTATCGCGCGGGCTCCGAGGCTGGTCAGGCGCTCGAGCAGGTGAAGTGATGTGGCGCTTCGAACGTACTTTCTTGGCTTCGTTGTGCGTCGTCGCCGCGTGCGCGTCCGATGCTCCGCCGCGTGATGACGGGAGCGCGAGCGGGGGGGGCAACGCGCCCTCCGACAACAACGTTGGAGGCGCAAGCAACGGCGGTGGCGCAGCGAGCGGCGATGCCTCCTTGCCGCCCCCCATGCAAGATGGCGCGGGCACCTACGAGCTAGGAGCCTTCAACGTCGAGGTCTCGGCCGAGGGCGGCGTGCGTGTGAGCCACGACGACTCAGAGGACCGCACGCTGTGGCAGAGCGTGAGCGGTCGCGGTTTCTCCGAGCTGTGGGTGGCCGACGATGAGATCAGCGAGCTGCGTGGCGCCCTGAAGATCGAGGAGACCGTGCAGAAGCGCTGTGGCGCGCAGGGCAGTGTCGAGGCTTCGCGGGTGGGCGACGTGCTGACGCTCGTGCACACCCACGCCGGCGCGGGTTGTGAGGGCTTTGGCACCACGCTCACGTTCCAAGCGCTCAGTCACGGCGAGCTCGGCTTTCGTCTCGAGCCCTTCGCCAGCGCCCCACAGGCCACGCGCACGCTGCTCGTGTACGCCACCGAGGCAGGCGAGTCGTTTCACGGCTTCGGCGAGCAATACACCTACGTCGATCTGCGCGGTCGCGAGGTGCCGATCGTGATCCAAGAGCAGGGCGTGGGCCGTGGCAACGGGCTCGTGTCGAGCGTCGTCAACCTCGGCTCTGAAGGCAGCGCGGGCGACTGGTCGACCACCTACTACGCCACGCCCTTTTACCTGACGAACCGCGGTCGAGCGTTGATGCTCGAGAACGAGGAGATCAGCTGGTTCGATCTCACCTCCCAGACCGAGGTCAAGGTGCGGCTGCGCGGTCGCGAGATGCGTGGCCGGATCCTGTTCGGCGAGACGCCGAAGGACGTGTTGAGCGTGTTCACGAGTTACACGGGCCGCATGCCGCCACTGCCCGACTACCTCAACGAGGGCGCCGTGGTGGGCATGCAGGGTGGCACCCAGCGCGTGCGCACCGTGCTCTCACAGCTCGACGCCTACGACACGCCGCTCGCCGCATTCTGGCTGCAAGACTGGGTGGGCAAGCGCCAAACCACGCTCGCCTCGCAGTTGTGGTGGAACTGGCAGCTCAACGAAGAGCAGTATCCGGGCTGGGACGCGCTCGTCGACGATCTCGGCATGCGGGGCATCCGCATGTTCACCTACGTCAACCCGTTCCTCGTCGATGTCTCGCAGCAGAGCTTCTTCACGCGCAATCTCTACGCCGAAGCGCTGAGCCGCGGGTTCTTGGTGAAGGACGAGCAAGGCATGCCCTACGCCATCACCAACACCACCTTCGACGCGGGCCTGCTCGATCTGAGCAATCCCGATGCGCTCACGTGGTTCGAGCAGATCATCCGCGACGAGATCTTGGGCGCTGGCGCTTCGGGCTACATGCTCGACTACGGCGAGGCTTTGCCCTACGACGCCGTGCTGGCTTCGGGCGAGAGCGCCGACACGTTCCACAACCGCTATCCCGAGGTGTGGCAGAAGCTGCACCGCGACGTGCTCGAGGCTGACGGCTTGATGGACGAGGTGACCTTCTTCGCGCGCAGTGGCTTCACGAAGAGCCCGGGGCTCGCCACCCTGTTCTGGCTCGGCGATCAGACCGTGACCTGGGATGGCGACGATGGTCTCGCGAGCGCGGTGAAGGGGCTTCTGACCGGGGGCCTCTCGGGTCTCACGCTCAATCACGGCGACATCGGCGGCTACACCGGCTACGCGGTCGTGTTGCGGCGTACCCAGGAGCTGCTCTTGCGCTGGATCGAATTCGGCGCCTTCACCCCGGTGTACCGCACGCACGAGGGCACGGCGCCCGACAACTTCGTGCAGATCTACGACAACGCGACGACGCTCGGGCAGTTTGCCAAGTTCGCCAAGCTGTTTGCGGCGCTCGCACCGTACCGAAAGCAGCTGATGACGGAGGCCACCGAGCGCGGCATCCCGCTCGTGCGTCACATGCTGCTCGAGTTTCCTTCCGATCCCATCGCTTACAAGCAGGATCTGCAGCTCATGCTCGGGCCCGACGTGTTGATGGTGCCCGTGGTGGAGAGCGGCAAGACGAGCGTGCGCGCCTACGTGCCCGCGGGCAACTGGGTGCACCTGTGGACGGGACAACGCTACGCGCGCCCCGGCACCTACGATATCAACGCGCCGATAGGTCAGCCTGCGGTGTTCTATCGCGAGGGCTCGAGCGCCGGCGATCTGCTGAAGAGTGCGCTCTGAAGATCCCTGCTGGGCTCAGTGCAGCGCAGCGCTGAGCCACTCGGGCGTGAAGCGCGCGAGGGTGGCTATTCCACCGATGGCGGCGCCGCAGCCGAGGCTGATCGGATCTTTGATCGCGAAGCGCACGGGGTCGTCTTGCATCTGGCCGCGACCGGCCAGGATCCAGATCCGGCTGATCCAGTAGAGCAGCACGGGCATCGCGAGCCACAGCAGCGCGGGCTCACGGTAGGTGTCTTGGACGCTGCCGCCGCCCTCGACGTAGAGGCTGAACACCAGGGCTGCGATGTAGCCCGAGGCTGCGCCCATGCTGGCCACCATCTGCAGGTCGGCCTTGTAGTAGTTGCGGTTCTTGATCTTGTCCGAGGTCAGCGCCAACAGCTCCACGTAGCGCTTGGCGAAGGCGAGGCTCAGAAACAAGAACATCGAGAAGGCGAGCAGCCAGGCGGTGATCGGCACCCCCGTGGCTACGCCACCCGAAAGGATGCGGTGGGTGTAGAGGCCCGCCAGCACCAGCACATCCAGCAACAGGCGCTTTTTCAGGTACAGCGAGTAGGACAGGGTGCCGACGAAGTACAGGCCCAGCATCAGCGTGAAGGACGGGCTCAGCGTGGTCGAGGAGAGGGCGAAGGCCGCAGCGAGCAACACCACGAACAGGGGCGGCCCGAGCAGGACCGGCAGGCTGCCCGAGGCCAGGGGACGGTTCTTCTTCGTCTCGTGGGCGCGGTCGGCCTCCAGGTCGAGCAGGTCGTTGAACACGTAGCCGGCCGAGGCCGACAGCGAGAAGGCCGCCGCGGCGATCACGGCTCGCAGCAACAGGGCCGGGTCGGGCAGGCCCGCGGTGAGCAGCACCGGGGCCACCACCAGGGCGTTTTTGGCCCACTGGTGCAGCCGCAGCTCCTTGAGCGCCGCGCGCGCGACGCTCGGCCTGAGCGACACCACGGAGACCTTGGCGAGGTTTCTGACGCGCTCGGCCGTGCCCCGCTTGGCGCCAACCAAATAGCCTGCGCCACAGCTCTCGAAGATCGCGAGGTCGGCGCTCGAGTCACCGACGTAGTCGTAGCCCCCCTCGCCGAAGGCCTCGCGCAGCCGATCGCGCTTCTCGTGGGCTTTGAGGTTTTGGCCGCCCTCGCTCGACATCACGTCGTCGAACAGCGCCAGGTGCGACGCCACGTGCAGCGCGACCTTGCGGTCGGCCGCCGTCGCGAGCACGAGCTTTCGGCCGCGGGCCTTCGACGCGCGCAGGGCCTCGAGGAGATCGTGGCGGTAGGGCAGTGTGCCCGGGTTGATGTCGACGTGTCCGGCGATGGACTGCTTGAAGCGCGCGCGGCCGCGCAAAAGCCACAGGGGGGCGAGCAGCATGAGCCAGGGGCGCCGCCGGATCAGCAGCACCACGCACTCCCACAGGGTGTCCGTGGTCACGAGCGTGCCGTCCAGATCGACACACAAGGGACGGCCGAGGGCGTGATCCGCGCTCAGCGAGGACCAGGGGGACGTGGACTCCACGACAGCCATCAGCCCTTGGCCACGAGCTCCGAGGTGGGGCCGTGCATGACCTGCCCGCCGTGGGTGAGGAGCGTGCCCTTGATGATGTCGTCTTCGAGGTCGAGCTTGAGCTCGCCGCCCTTCGTGAACAGCTGCATCAGGTTGTGCACGTTGCGCGCGTAGAGCGTGCTCGCGTCGCTCGGCATGCTGGCCGGCAGGTTGGGCTCGCCGAGGATTTTCACGCCGTGCTTGATCACGGTCTTTCCGTTCTCGGAGAGCTCGCAGTTGCCGCCCTGCTCGACCGCCAAGTCGATGATCACGCTGCCGGGCTTCATGCCCTGGACCATGTCGGCCGTGATCAACTTGGGCGCGGGGCGACCCGGGATCAGCGCGGTGGTGATCACCACGTCGGCCTGCACCACGCGCGCCTTCACGATCTCCTGCTGCTTGCGCAGGAACTCGGCGCTCATCTCCTTGGCGTAGCCGCCCTGACCTGCGCCGCTCTCGAGCTGGGGCAGGTCGATGAACTTGCCGCCGAGCGACTGCACCTGCTCCTTCACCTCAGGGCGGATGTCGCTGACCTCGACCACGGCGCCGAGGCGCTTGGCGGTGGCGATGGCCTGCAGGCCGGCCACGCCGGCGCCCATGATCACCATGCGCGCGGGCTGGATCGTGCCGGCGGCAGTCATGAGCAGCGGGAAGTATTTGGGCAGGTGCACCGCACCGAGCAGCACCGCCTTGTACCCCGCGATGTTGGCCTGCGATGAGAGGGCGTCCATAGTCTGCGCACGCGTGATGCGCGGCACGAGCTCCATGGCCAGCGTGCTCACCTTGCGGGCGACGAGGCGCTTCACCATGTCGACGTTGCGGTGTGGCGCCATGAAACCGACCAGGATCGCGCCTTCCTTGAGGGCGTCGGCCTCGTGCAGCCCGAGCTCGGGATTCGCGGCGGCTTCGCTGACCTTGAGCACGATGTCGGCAGAAGACCAGGCGGCTTTGAGGTCTTTCGTGAGCTTTGCGCCCGCCGCTTCGTAGGCCGCGTCGATGAACGAAGCAGCCTCTCCGGCGCCGGCCTCGACGATGACCTCGATGTTGTCCTTGACGAGTTTCTTGATCGTCTCGGGTGTGGCTGCGACGCGGGTTTCGCCTGCGCGGCGATCTTTGGCAACGAAGACCTTCAGCATGGGGGCGAACTATAGCCGAACCGTGAGGCAGGTCATGCTACTGACACGTACCCCGTGTCCGGCCCGCCTGGGCCGACGCGACCCCGGCAGCGTAGCCGGAACAGGGACTACCCTTACCGGGCTCAGCGATTACCATGGAGACTGGGAGGCAGAAGGTCCCGATCCGACCTCCCAGGGGCTGCGCTATCGGGGCAGAAGGTGAGCCGAGAGCGCCATGAATCATGTAGAGCCGCCCGAGCGGCCACGTTTTTCGCTGATTCCGAACGTGCGTCCGCCCTCCACCCAAGGCATCGAGCTGCGGAGGTTCGCGGGCCACGTCGACCACCAAAACAGCCTCTCGCATCTGCGCATCGCTCACCTCACCGATCAGCACGTCGGGCGCGTGACGCCGATCGAGGTGCAGCGTGCGGCGGTCGAGCTCACGAACGCCCAGTCTCCGGATCTCGTCGTCATCAGCGGCGACTTCGTGTGCCACAGCCAGGCCTACCTCGATCAACTCGAAGAGGTGCTCGCTTCATTCTCGGCACCAGTGGTCGGCGTCCTCGGCAATCACGACTACTGGTCGGGGGCGGACGCGGTGCGCCGCAGCATGCGTAGGGCCGGTGTGGAGGTGCTCGACAACGCCAACACCGTGATCACCTTGCGCCACCAGAAGCTGCAGATCGTGGGCGTCGACGACGCCTACACGGGTCACGCCGACGTCGACAAGGCCGTGAAGGGCATGCGTCGCGATCTGCCGACCATCGGTATCTCGCACATCGCCGAGGAGGCCGATCACCTGTGGCACGAGGGCGTACCGCTGGTGTTCTCAGGCCACACGCACGCCGGGCAGGTCACGCTTGCGCGGATGCACGAGGTCATCCTCGGGCGGCTCGTGGGCCACAAGTACGTACACGGGCTGTACGGCTGCCGCCGCCGTCACCAGGCCACGGGCGCGGTGTACGTGGGCGCTGGCATTGGCGCGGCCGTGCTGCCGCTTCGTCTCGGCGAGCGGGGGCGGCGTGAGGTGGCGGTGTTCGAGCTCGGCGCGAGCGCCGGCGCCGGGTGGGAGCACCATGCGGAGCAGCCAGCCCAGCCGGGTCGCAAGCCCTCCGAGCGCACGCGCGCGAAGCGACGCCGGCAACTCGAGCGCAAGATACGCAAGCATCCGCCCGTGCCTTCCGAATGAGCGGCCACGCCGCAGCGAATGAGAGCGCAGCGCGAGTTAGATCAGGCGAGCGCGTTCGAGGCTCGCGCGTAGCAGCGCGCGATTCTGCTCGGTGAGCACAAGCAGCGGCAGGCGCAAGCCGTCGTGGATCAGGCCCATCATCGCCAGGGCGGCCTTGACGGGGATCGGGTTCGTCTCGAGCCCCATGTGGCGCATCAAGGGCAGAAGCTCGTAGTGAAGCTTGCGCGCGCTGGCGAAGTCGCCGGCGTTCGCGGCCTTCACGAGCGCCACGAGCTTTTCGGGGACGACGTTCGAGATCACCGCGATCACGCCGCGCCCACCGACGGCCATGATCGGCAACGTGAGGGAGTCGTCGCCGGCCAGCACGGTGAAGTTGGGCCCGCAGGCTTCGACCACGCGCGTCACCTGATCGAGGGAGCCCGAGGCTTCTTTCACGCCGACGATGTTGTCGATCGCGGCGAGGCGCTGCATCGTCTCGGGGGCGATGTTGACTGCCGAGCGTCCCGGGATGTTGTAAACGATCTGCGGCAGGGCCACGGCCTCGGCGATGGCCGCGTAGTGGGCGTACAGGCCCTCCTGGGTCGGCTTGTTGTAGTAGGGCGCGATCAAGAGGGCGCCATCGGCGCCGTGCTGCTCGGCGAAGCTCGTGAGCCGGATGCTCTCCTTCGTGCTGTTCGAGCCGGTGCCGGCGATCACCTTCACGCGGCCCTTGGCCTTCTCGATGGTGAAGGCGATGACGCGCTCGTGCTCGTCGTGGCTGAGCGTGGCCGACTCGCCCGTGCTGCCGCAGGGCACGAGGCCGTCGACCCCCGCCGCGATCTGGCGCTCGATCAGCTTCTCGAGCGCGGCGTAGTCGACCTCGTCGCCGGTAAATGGGGTGACCAGCGCGGTGTAGGTGCCCTCGAACATGACTCCGCTCTCCGTGGGGCCCGTGTTCAGCGCGCGCGCGAAAAGGCCCTCGGGGCGGACGTTTCGCACGGAAGTGTAGGGGGTGCAACAGGGCCCGAGAAGCTGCCCTCTGTCCTCCGATTTGTGCCGTGACCTTGCACAATTACGAACCTTGAAAGGGCGACGACGTCTCCGTTAGTCTGAAGAGTAGGACGTGGTAGTCGAAGTCCTGCGAGGCTGGGAGCGTTGCGATGAGGTTGTTGTCCGAGACCAAGGTTGCGCAACGCGTGACACCACGGCGAATACGTTGGTTTCACAAGGAAATCCTCCGCGTCGAGGGGCCTGAGCCGCTCGGCGTGGTGCGCAAGCGCCTGGCCGATGGCGAGCCCCACGCGCCGGTGATCTTGGTGCACGGGTTCGGGCAGAACCGCTACGCCTGGCATCTGCCCCAGCGCAGCTTCTCGAGCTACCTCGCGGAGCAGGGCTTCGACGTCTACAACGTCGACTTGCGCGGCCACGGGCGCTCCGCCGAGCTCGGTTCCCGTCGCAGCACCGGCGTCGATCCCTACATTCGCGAGGACTTGCCCGCGGTGGTCGACCGCGCCTTGTCACGCAGCGGCTTCGCAAAGACTTTTCTGATCGGGCACTCCCTCGGCGGCATCTGCGTGGCATCGGTGGGCGCGCGCATGCCCGAGCGCGTGGCCGGTGTCGTCACGCTCGGGCCGCCCCACGCCCTCGGTCGCGGTCACCTCGTGCTCGGCAACGTGCTGCGCGCGGCCGGCCACACGGTCGGCATGACGCGCATCCTGCGCGGCTCGCGCCTCCGTCTACCGGTCGATCTGCTCGGCAAGCTCGTGTACGCCACGCGCTTCGCTTGGGACTCGCACCTCACGCCCTTGCCCGTGCGCGCCTGGAAGCCCGGCACCTTCTCCGCGAGCGAGCTCCAGGCGTACATC
>CAYNOM010000162.1:11109-11210 GCA_964398415.1 uncultured Polyangiales bacterium
ACGGTCGGCATGACGCGCATCCTGCGTGGCTCGCGTCTGCGTCTGCCAGTCGATCTGCTCGGCAAGCTCGTGTACGCCACGCGGCTTGCCTGGGACTCGCA
>CAYNOM010000163.1:0-11197 GCA_964398415.1 uncultured Polyangiales bacterium
GCAGCGCAGCCGCCGTCGCCGCGGACCTCGCGCCGCTGGCGCTCGGCACCGATACCGGCGGCTCGATCCGCCAGCCGGCGGCCTTCTGCGGCATCGTCGGCCTCAAGCCCACCTACGGCCGGGTGTCGCGCGCGGGCGACGGCTTCTCCGGCAGCCTGTGTCACGACGGGCCGCTCGGCGCGAGCGCCCGTGACCTCGCCCTATTTCTCGATGCCGCGCACGGGCCCGACGCTGCCGATCCGGCCAGCCTGCACGCGCGTGCGCCACGCGAGCCCTTTGCGCAAGCGATCGAGCGCAGTGTGCGGGGCATGCGTCTCGGGGTGGACGAGCACGAGCTGCGGGACGCGGACGGCCCCGTGGCCCGCGCCTGTGAGCAAGCCATTCGCGCGCTCGAGAAGCGGGGCGTCGAGCTCGTCGACGTGAAGCTGAAGCTCGCGCGCCATGCGCTCGCCATGGGCTGCGTCACGATCGTGGCCGAGACCTACGCCACGACGTTGCGCGACTTCACCGAGCACGGCGATGGCTTCGGCCTCGATCTGCAAGCCTTCATGCGCATCGCGAGCGTGCTCGAGGCCAAGGAATACCTCATCGCCCAGGCCCTGCGCGAGCGGCTGCGGCGCGAGATGAGCGAGGTCTTTGCCGACGTGGATGCGCTCGCGCTGCCCACCACGGCTTCGACGGCGCTGCCCGTGAGCGAGACCGACGAGCGCACCGGCAGGCTCGATGCCCAGGGCGTGCGCGCCATGTGCCGTTTCGGGTTCCTCGGCAATCTCACCGGCCTGCCTGCAGGCACGGCGCCCGTCGGCACCGACGCTGCGGGCTTGCCCATCGGTCTTCAGATCGTGGGTGACGCCTGGGACGAATCGACGGTGCTTGCGTTTCTGGCGGAGCTCGAGCGCTCGGGTGCGTCGCGCGTGCCGCGCCCGCCCCATCACATCGCGCTGCTCGAGTGAGCTTCGGTGGGACGCTGCTTAGTGGCGAGGCTCTTTGCGAGCTCGAGGCCTATCCCCAGTATGCGTCCGGTCGATAGGGGTCGTCCCTCGTACCACTCGGCGCAGGCCGCGACGACCTCGGGCTGCGTGGACAAAAAGCGCGCGAACAGCTCTCTGCGCTTGCCGTAGACGTGGGGGGCGAGCAGGGCCGACTGGCGCAGGTGCTGCACCATCAGCGTGGAGCGCATGAGCGCGCCGTAGGACTCGAAGTGCAGTGAACCCGAGGCGAGGCCGTGCTCGACCACGCCGGCCGCCACGCGCGCGTAGACTACGGCGTGCGCGATGCCCTCGCCCGTGACCACATCGATGCCCGCGGCCTCCCCGATCAAGAGCACGCCCGGCCGCGAGATCTGGGCTCGGTGTACGTAACCGCGCTCGCTGAAGGGCTTGTAGACCACGCGCTCGGGATCGACACCGCGCCGTGCCAGGGCGCGCTTCAGCACGTCCTTCAGGTCTTTTCGAGGTGTCGTGTTCATGTGGTAGATGCCGCGGCTGATCGCGTGCTTTCCATCGAGCACGATGGGGAAGTCCCAGTAGTAACCTTGGATGCCGTCGGCCACGACGCTGAGATCGAACTCGAGCGTGTGGCTGGGTGCCTCGCTCGGTGTGGGCTCGGTCTCGAGCACGTAAAGCCGACAGGGTTTTCGCGGCTCGTGGAAGGCGAGGGCCTTGCGCACGCGGCTGCCCGCGCCGTCTGCGCCGATCAGGACGCGGCTGAGGTAGCGACCGCGCGAGGTCGTCACCTCCCACAGCGCGCCATCCTTGCCGATCGTTTGCACGGCCTCGCCCTCGCGAAGCTCAGCACCCGTGCGCCCGGCGGCCCGCCACAGCGAGGCGTCGAACTCGTTGCGCCGGATGACGACGCCCATGCCTGCGCGCAGGTGCTCGGATGCCCGGTCGAGGTAGCGCACGCGAAAGCCGTCGATCGGCACGTGCGGCACGTCGAGCGTGTAGCCGAGGGCCGAGAGCTCCTCGAGGCCGAAGGCGCTGATGGCGCCGCCGCAGTACTTCTCGCGCGGGTGATGCGCCTTCTCGAGCACGAGCGTGCGTCGGGCGAGCTCGGGCGCGCGCTGCGACAACGCGAGCACGAAGGCTGACGCGGCGGGCCCGCCCCCGACCACGATGACGTCGTAGGGCGCGCTCAATTCTTAGGCGTGAAATTGTAGGGCGCGTCGAAGACGGCGCAGTTGCCCCCCGCGGGCGCCGGGAACGTCCAGCTCTTGGCCAGCGCCTGCACGCACCTGCTGACCTCGGCGTCGTTCAACGTGCCGCGCACGCGCGTCGCCACGACCCTGCCCCCGGCGTCGAGCTTGACCTGCAGGTTCACGGTGCCTTGCAGCAAGTTGTTGTTGCGCAAACGCCGCTCGTAGCAGCTTCGCACCTGCGTCTGCGCGTCGGCGAGCACGCGCTTGATGTCCTTTGCCGGGATGTCGCCCTGACAGGCCCAGGGATCGCCGGCTTTGCCTCGGCTCGGCTTCTTCGGCTCCTCCGGCGTGGGAGCGCCCGCGTCGGGCACGATCTCCTCGGGCTCGGGGATCTCGAGCGTGTCGTCGACGAGGGCTGTCGAGCGCTCGGCGCGCGGCGGCTCGACGGGTGTGGGGGGCGTCGCTGGTTCGGGCGAGCCCGAGAAGGCGATGAATCCGCCGATGCCTCCCGCGAGCAGGATGAGCAGAATGAGAATGTACTTCGCGGCGCCCCCACCTGATGCGGGCGGCGGCATGGAAGACTCACGAGCCATGGACACGAGGGTAGCGCAGGTCGGCTGCGCTGACACGCTTCTGCATCACGGCGTGATGGGACCCGGATCGATCACGAGCTTTCGCTCCGGCTCTGGCTCGGGTCGCGCGCGGAGCAGGCTCGCCAACAGCACCGCGCCAATCACGCCGGCTCCGCCGGCTGCCCACCACGCCCAATGACGATGACGCGCGCTTGGGCTGGGCGTCGTATGGGGTAGGCGCCGCTGCGACATCGTGCTCAACCAAGTCGCCTGCTCGCTCGGGGGCACGGGTCTCTCTGAGGCGATCGCGTTTGCCTCGGCACCTGTCCAGGAAAGCGCCACGGGCTCTGTGCAGCGCGCGGCGTCGCAGCGGACGAGCGATGCACGCGTGGCCGATCCGAGGCGTGCGATGCAGACGTCGTGCGCCACCTCTGCGGCCAGCGCCTGGGCGAGGCGGGCAGCATCGGAAAGCGTGAGCCCGGGGGCTTCGAGGGCCTCTCGCCAGAGCTGCTCACGCGTCTTCGACAGCACGAGCTGCACCGGAGCTCTATCGCCCGGCTGGGCCACGAGCAACGTTGCGTAGGGGGCATGGCCGGGGGCGCGCACTTGAAGCAAGTGAGGGCCCTTCGGGACCGAGACGACACGGGGGCCCACCCCGAGGGGGGACCCGTCGAGCCAGAGCTCGGCCGTGTCGGGCGTGGGCACGATGCGAAAGCGGCTCGTCGTCGCCGTCGCGCCCGCGCGCACCACCTGTTCGGCACGGGCCACCACCTGCGGCGGGGCTTCGGCAGCGCCGACGCGTCGCGTGGGATCTAGGCTCGCCGCGCGTGCGAGCTGCGTCTCGGCGAAGGCGTCTTCGCCCAGGGAGTAGGCCACGAGCGCCGCCTGGACGAACACCTCCGCGAGCCAGCGTTCGACACCGGGTAGCGTCAGATGGTCCATGAGCAGGCGCTCTGCCTCGAGCAGCGTGAGCAGCGCGCCCCGTTCGTCGAGCCGCGCGGCCTGGGTGCGTGCCGCGGCCAGGGCGTCGTCCACGCGATTCAACACGTCGACCTGGCGGCGGTGGGCGTGTGCGACGCCCATTTTGCCCGGCGCCACGAGCTCGACGTCCTGTGCGCGGAGCCAGCGTCGAATGGGCTCGAGCTCGCCGTCCGCGCGTGGGGCATCGAGCAGGAGCAGCTCTGCGCGCCGTGCTTGCTCGGCTTTGGCGGCCGTGGTGGTGAGAACGCTCAGCACGACGACTGAGCCTGCGACGGCTCGAACCAACCCCATGTCGTCACCTTACACGAATTGCGGGGTGGGTCCTCTGCTTGCGGCTTGGGGGGCCGTTCGATATCTTCGGCGCCTCCATGCGCCAGACCATCCAGAACGTGGGTCTTTTGATCATCGTCGTCGCCTTGAGCGCAGTGTTCCTGCTCGAGTTCGGCGGCCCCCAGTCCCGCGGCTGCGCAGGCGAGGCGGGGGCCACGTACGCGGCGAAGGTCTACGGGGACGTCATCAGCACCGGCGAGCTCAAGGCCGCCTACATCCTCGCCAATGGCCCGCGCTACACCACCGAGGTCGCGCGCGAGATGAAGCTCAAAGAGCAGGTGCTCGACGGGCTGATCGAGCGCGATTTGCTGGCGCGTGAGGCCAAGGAGCTCGGCTTTCAGATCACGCAGGACGAGGTGATGCTGCGGCTGGCCGAAGAGGGGCTCATCTACACTTCTGCGCCGGTGGGCGCGAGCGCGCAGATCCCGAATGGGCCGCAGCGCTTCAGCTTCGACGACAAGGATGGCAGCTTCAGCGCCGAGAACGCGCGTCGCTTCATCCAGAACCGCCTGGGCCGCAGCATCGAAGAGTTCGCCCTGTCCCAGATCCAAGAGACGCTGGCCCAGCGCATGCGCGATGTGGTGACGGCCTCCGTGGTGGTCAGCCCGAACGAAGTCTGGGATGCGTTCGTGCGCGAGCGCGAAAAGGTCACGCTCAAGTACGTGCGCTTCGACGCGGCGTTCTATCGCGATGCGTACGAGCTGTCCGCGGCCGACGTCGACGCCTACCTGAAGGAGCACGCAGCCGAGGTTCAGGCGGACTACGAGAAAGACAAGCACCGTTTTACCGGGCTAGAGAAGCAAGTACGGGCTCGCCACATCCTGATCAAGGCCGAGACCGACGCCGACGCGGAGACGCGCGAGGCGGCGCGAAAGAAGGCCGAGCAGATTCGGCTGCGCGTCCTTGCGGGCGAAGACTTCGCCCAGCTCGCCAAGGAGCTCAGCGAGGACACGGGCAGTGCGAGCCGCGGCGGAGACCTCGGCTACAACACGAAGGGCAAGATGGTCGGGCCCTTCGACGACGCCCAGTTCGCCCTGGCCGCAGGTGAGACGTCGGACGTGGTCGAGACGCGCTTCGGCTACCACGTCATCAAGGTCGAAGGCGTGCGCGAGGGCGATGTGCCAGTGGACGAGGCCAAGCGCGAGATCGCTGAGAAGAAGGCGCGCGATGCACGCGCCGACGCCCAGGCCAAGGCGGCTGCCGAGGCCACGCTCAAGGCACTTTCGGGAGGAGAGACCTTCGAGGCCTTGGCGGCGCGGCTGGAGGCCGAAAAGAAAGCGGCAGGCGATGCGCCCCTGTACCCCGTGGTGAAAGACACCCGACCCTTCGGGCGCGGCATGGCGGCCATCCCTGGGCTCGAGTCGGCGGAGCTGACGGAAGCGGCGTTTGCGCTCACCGACGAAGCCCCCCTCGCGAGCGCGCCGATCAAGGCTGGCGACAGTTGGGTCGTGATCCGGCTCGAGGCACACGAGAGTGCCGACAAGGAAGCCTTCGCCGGGGCCGAGCAAGAGCGACTGACCGACGCCCTCTTGCGCCGCAAGCGCGCCGAGTCACTCGACCGCTACGTGCGCGAGCTGCGCGAGCAGGCCAACCAGGAATCGGCCCTTCGTATCAATCCCGAGGCGATCGAGTACCGAGCCGGTCAGGAGACCGCGTCCCTGTGAAGCCGGCCGCTTGGCCAGCTACACTCGGGGACACACCGATGCAGCTCGCGCCGAAGCCGCTCATGGAGACCCTGCCCAACGGGCTCAGCGTGTGGGTGTCGCCCCAGCTCCATCTCCAGAGCGCGAGCGTCAGCCTGTTCGTGAAGGTGGGCCCCCGCTACGAGCGCGCCGAAACCAACGGCATCAGCCACTTTCTCGAGCACATGCTGTTTCGCGGCACCCCGCGCTACGAGACCGCCTATGCCTTGACCTACGCGGCGGAGTCGATCGGCGGCAGCCTCGATGCGGCCACCCACGCCGACTTCACCCACTACCAGATCAGCGTGCCCGCTGAGCACACGCTGCCCGCGCTCGAGCTGTTGAGCGAGCTGGTGAGCGGACCGCGCTTCACCGAGCTTGCGCTCGAGAAGCAGATCGTGCGCGAGGAGATCCTGGCCGACCTCGACGACGAGGGACGCGAGGTCGATCCCGACAATCTGTCGCGCTTCTTGGTGTTCGGAGCGACCCACCCGCTGGGCTTCAAGATCACAGGCGACGCAAGCAACGTGGACCGTTTTGGCATCGCTGACCTGAGACGTCATCTCGACGCCCACTACGGCGCGTCCAACATGGCGCTCGTCGCCACGGGGGCGGTCGATGCGGGCCTCGTCTTCGAACGGGCACGCGAGCTGTTCGGAGGCCTGTCGCGTGGGCGCCTCACGCTGCTCGAGGCACCCCCACCACCTCGCGAGCGGCCGCGCGTCAGCTTCGTGCACAACGACAGCAGCCAGAGCGACGTGCGGCTGTGCCTGCGTACGTCTGGGGCCGACGACCCAGCCTTCACGGCGCTCAAGCTGCTGGCGCGCCTGCTCGACGACGGGATGAGCACGCGTCTGCATCGAAGGCTCACCGACGACACGGGTCTCGCCTACGACTCGTTCGCAGCCCTCGACACCTACGAAGAGATCGGCGTGATGGAGATCGGCGCGAGCGTGGAGCACGAGAAGGTGCCCGAGGTGGTGCGCACCGTGCTCGAGCTTCTGACCGAGCTTCGAGACGGCGAGATCGCGGAGGCCGAGCTCGAGAAGGCCCGCGTGCGCTACCGCTTCAGCCTGCGCTCGATCGTAGATTCGCCCGACGACATGGCCCTCTATGTAGGCACCGAGGCCATCTTCGGGCGTCGCGCAGACCTCGAGGCGCTGATGCGCGAGGTGGATGCCGTCACCGTGCCCGCCCTCAAAGCGGTGGCTCGGCGCCTCGTGCGAGCCGAGAATTTGTACGTGCTTTCGGTAGGTAAGCACACCCGGGCCCGCGAGAAGGAGACGCAGAGCCTGGTGGAACTGTGGTGCAGAGCCAACGGGGCTACGTAGACATGGGGGCTACGCACCTGACGCATTCGTGACGAGTGCGTCGGCTCGCGCGGTTGCCTCGACGATTTTTCGCTGATTTTCGTGCATTCGGGCGCCTGCAAGGCGGCTGGCATAGGTGATGCGATGTCCTCCCCACGAGGAGATCCCATGAGTGCCCTTGCCCCCACCAGTGTCCCCGCCCTCTCGGAGAAGCTGCCCACCTTTCGCGAGATCTACCGCGCGAATGTGGGTTTCGTCTGGTCCTACGCCGCTCGTCGTGGTGTGCCCCACGCGTACATCGAGGATGTGGTGCAGGACGTGTTTCTCGCGGTCCATCAGAGCTTGTCGTCCTTTGCCGGACGCTCGTCGCTCAAGTCTTGGATCGCGGGCGTCGTGCGCCACGTGACCCTCGCGCACCTGCGCCGCAATACCTACGGTGCGGGTCTGGTGCGGCCCGAGGAGGACAGCGACGTGTTTTGCGATCCGACCACGCCTGCGGAGCTCGCCTCTCGCAACGAGCGCGTCGCGCTGGTGTACGCGGTGCTCGATGGCATGACCGAGCTGTCGCGTGAGGCCTTCTGGCTGTACGAGATCGAAGAGCGTCCGGGCAGCGAGGTCGCGGCGCGTCTCGGGGTCAGCGAGAACACGGTGCGCATGCGCGTGCGTACGGCGAGGCGTACCCTGGGCCCGGTGGTGAGCCGATTTCGCGAGTTGGAGTGAGGTCTTCTCGCCATGGGGTCAACAGCCGCCGTGGTGGGTCTTCGTGGCGAAGATCTTGCCGGGATTCAAGATGCCCTTGGGGTCGAACAGGGCCTTCACCTGCTTCTGAAATGCGATCAGCTCCGGCGCCTGCTCGATGTGCAGGTAGGGCGCCTTCAGCACGCCGATGCCGTGCTCGCCGCTCAAGGTGCCGCGCAGCTCGACCACCTTGCGAAACAAGCCTTCGATGGCGCGCGCCACGCGCGGCTCGTCTTCGGGCTCGTTCCACAGGAAGTTCACGTGCAGGTTGCCATCACCCGCGTGGCCGTAGGTGGCCATCTGCACGTCGTGGGTGCGGCTGAGCACGTCGCAGGCGCGGAGCAGGGGTGCGATTTGGCTCTTGGGCACCACCACGTCCTCGGCCAGCTTGAAGCGGGCCGTGCGCCTCAGGGCCCGCGACAGCTCGCGGCGAGCTGCCCATAGCTTCTCCCGCTCGCCCGCGTGCCGCGCCACCAGCACCTCGAGCGCACCCGCTTCGAGCAAGAGGTTGCCCGCGTGCTCGAGCAGGGCGTCGCACTCGCCCTCCGAGCCGTCGAGCTCGATCAACAGCGCCGCACCTGCTGCCTCGGGGATCGACAGCGCCACCTCGGGGCGCACGAGCGACAGCGTGCGGCCGTCGAGCAGCTCCATGCAGCGCGGCAAGACCCCTCGGCCGAGCAGCGCGCTCACGGCGCGGCTGGACGTGTCGACATCGGGCAACAGCGCGAGCAACGTGACCACGGCCTGGGGCTTTGGCAGCAGCTTGAGCGTCGCGCGCGTGACCACGGCCAGGGTGCCTTCGCTGCCCACCACGAGCGCTCCGAGGTCGTAGCCCGTCACGCCCTTCACCGTGCGCTTGCCGAGGCTGAGGGGGGTGCCGTCGGCGGTGACGACCTCGAGCCCGAGCGTCCACTCGCGCGTCACGCCGTACTTGAAGGCGCGGGGGCCGCCTGCATTCTCCGCCAAGTTGCCCCCGAGCGTGCAGCTTGCGAGCGAGTTGGGATCCGGGCCGTAGAACAGGCCCGCCTCTTCGACGGCTGCGTGCAGCTTGCCGAGCACGAGCCCCGGCTCGACCACGGCCACCAGGTCTTCGCGGTGGATTTCCTCGAGCTGGTTCATCTGCTCGAAGGCCATCACGATGCCGCCCTCGATGGGCACCGCGCCTCCCGTGCGGCCTGTGCCAGCGGCCCGCGGCGTCACGAAGACCTCGTGGGCATGGCAGGCCTTGAGCACCGCCGCCACGTCGCGCTGCGAGCGCACCCTCACCACCGCGTCGGGCGTTCGCGGTGGGGTTTCGCTCTCGTCGGAGGCGTAACTCGCGCAGAGCTCGGCGTCGGTGATCACCTGATCGCTCGACAGCGTCCGGCCCATGTCGATCAACGCGCGTTCGAGGTTTCTCGGGCTGCCCATCCCCCAAGCGAATCGCAAAACCGCTACTTCTGCAAACCGCCGCGAGGCGCACCTTTGACTTCGAGGGGTACCCGCATACGATGCGGCCCGGATGGAGGCAGATGGCCAGGCCGAGTCGCGGCCAAAAGCGGGAAATTCGCGCTGGGGCGGTCCGCGTCCGCGCGCGGTCACGGTCTCCGGAGCGGCGCGCATTCCGCGCTGGGCGAGCCCCTGGTGGCTGATCTTGGTGGGCCTGGCCCTGGCTGAGACCGTGGCCCTGTTCGTGCGCACCGCACGGGTGCCGAGCGAGGCCGACTGGCAGAACGCCGCCCAGCTCGTGCGCGAGGCCCACGAGAGCAGCGACGCCATCAGCGTGGCGCCTGCCTGGGCCGATCCGCTGCTCCGCCTGCACCTCGGCGACAAGATCACGGCCAAGGTGGCGGGTCGCGTCGATCTCGCGCCCTTCGAGCGACTGTGGGTGCTGTCGATTCGCGGCGCGCGCTCACCCGAGGCCCCTCCGCGCGAGCCTGATCTCAGGCGCGTGGTCGGCCGGGTCACGGTCGAACGCTACGACTTCGGGCCCACGCCGGTCGTGCTCGACTTCGTCGATGCGCTGCCGAGCGCCAACGTCGAGATCATCCAAGGCGGACAAGCCCGGGCCTGCGAGCTGCGTGATCGCGTCGGCGGCGCAGTGCGCGGTGGTTTGGGGTTTGGGCCGGCGTTTCCGCGTCAGCGCTTCATTTGCGATCCCAAGCGTCCGTGGCTGTGGGTCGGCACGACCATCCTCGAGGATCTGTCGCTGTCGCCACGGCGCTGCATTTGGCAGCATCCGCAGGGGCGCGAGCCCGTGTCGGTCACCTTCCGCGGCGTGCACCTCGGCACGCGCATGGTGCTCTACGCAGGCCTCGACTACCACCACGAGCGCGACGAGCGTGGTGCCCCGGTTACGCTGAAGGTCTTCGCGGACGACGAGGAGATAGGGCGCCTCGTGCACGTGGATGGCGAGGGCATGAAGCGGATCGAAATCGACACACGCCAGGTTTCCCGTGCGCGCGATTCTGCCCGAGCCGACGTGCGCTTCGAGGTCACGGCGCCGAACCCGCACCACCGCTCGTTCTGCTGGGCGGGATCGATCCACGACGCGGTGCGGAGGGAGGCGCCATGACGGGGCTGCCGTCTCCGGCGCGCATCGGGGCGCGCGACCATTGGCTTGGCATGCTGCTCGCTGCCTTGTACTTGGCGGTGCTGCTCGGCACGTCGAGCGAGCTCGCCATGTCGCGCGACGAGAGCTTCTATGTCATCGCGGCCGAGCGCTACGGCAATTGGTACGCTCTGCTGCTCGAAGATCCCTCGCGTGCGCTCGAGCGCAGCGCGATCGATCAGGCCTGGGCCTACAACAACGAGCACCCTGCGCTCGTGAAGACGCTGTTCGCCTGGTCGTGGCTGCTCGATCAACGTGGCGTGCCGGCCCTGCGCGAGTGGGTCGGGCTGAGCCCAGGGCCCCTGTTCTCCGCGCCCTCCATGGCCTTTCGCTTTCCGGGCATGCTGTGCGGCGCGCTCACGCTGTGGCTCTTGTACATCTTTGGCGCCCGTGCCGCCGATCGCAGGGTCGGTGCGTTTGCGGCCCTGTCGTACGGGATGATTCCGCGCGTCTTCTACCACTCGCACCTCGACTGCTTCGACATCCCGATCGTCCTCATGCTTACCGCCACGGTGTACTGCTATTGGCGATCGCTCGTGCGCCCACGCTGGGCGGTGCTCACGGGCGTGGCCTATGGCTGCGCGCTCGCGACGAAGCACAACGCCTGGATCCTGCCCGGCATCCTCGTCATCCACTTCGCCTGGGTGGCCGTGGCCGAGCTGTCGCGACGTCGCGCGCGTCACGCTCCGCGCGTGGTGCTCACGCCCTACTGGCTGCTCGCGATGGTGGTGGTGGGCCCGCTGCTGTTCGTGGGCTCATGGCCCTGGTTGTGGTTCGACACCTACGCGCGTTTCGTCGGCTACGCGAAATTCCACCTGCATCACGCCTACTACAACATGGAGTACCTGGGCGTGAAC